>CAMORQ010000027.1 GCA_946623915.1 uncultured Coriobacteriaceae bacterium
GCCGACCCCGGATCCCGACCCGGTTGTCACGCCCGACCCCGAGCCTGAGTCCGTGGACGTGTCCATCAAGAAGACCGACGTCGCAGGCGCGGAGCTGCCCGGCGCGACCATCAAGATCGTCGCAGGCGAAACCGCCGACGGCACCGTGGTCGAGACCTGGGTTTCCGACGGTACAGCTCACGTGGTGTCCCTGAAGCCCGGCGTGTACACCCTCGTGGAGGAAAGCGCCCCGAAGGGCTACCTGATCGCCGAATCGATCACGTTCACAGTTGCTGCGGATGGCACGGTGAAAGTGCGTCAGGCCGACGGCACCTATGTGGACGCAGCGGATTCGTGCGTGGTCATGGTCGACGGTGTGGACGAAGAAGGCGACCCGAGCACCGATCCGAAGCCTGACCCCGAACCCGAGAAGCATGAAACGGTGGACAATCCGTCCCCCGATCCGCAGACGCCAGAAGCTGGCAAGGAAGACGAGGTGAAGACTACGCCCACCACGCCTACTCCTTCGGGCAATTCCGACGACTCGGAAAAGGAGAAGACCACGTCATCCGACACGCCGTCTTCGTCTAGCTCCGACGATCCGAAACCCACCACACCTTCGACGCCTGCTCGCACGGCCACGCCCACGACGCCTACTTCGAGCACGACCGGATCGACTACGGCTGCTAAAACGTCCGACGGTGCTCCGCTACAGGTTCTGGTAGTGCTAATCGGTTGCGCTGGCGCTGCTGCGGCCATCGCAAGAAGCCGCTCGCGCAACGAAAAAACTGCGCAGGCCGGTAAGCACGCGCGCATGTAGTGCAATCTGCTGAATGGTTGGGGCACGGCCTAGGGTCGTGCCCCATAGAGGATGCCAGATTCGCATAGCAGATTGACAGTACATCGAATAGGGCGCAACTGCTTTGGCTGCGTCCCGTTGGGGGCTCTGTAGATAAGACCCAACGTGCACCTCTTGGCAGATTCTGTAGGTGAGGTTTCGATTATGCAGCACTAGTGGCCGGGGAGCCTATTGCATGGATTCGCAGCGTTCGTGGCAAAAAAACGTCCGCACCCCCATTTAAGCAGATTGTGCTGCATCGTATTGATTTGAAGTGGGGATTGGAGAAAACCACTCGGAGCGGTGGGAGCGGACGTGACAGGTTCTGGAGACCCGTCACGTCCGCGTTGGTGTTACGCAGCGTCGGTGGAGCCGCGAGAATCGATTTCGGCCTGGTAGGCCTTTACCTTTTCAGGCGATAGACGGAATCCGATCGCCAGAATAAGCGCCGCCACGATCAAAATAATCGCGGGGATGGTCATGAATCCGTTGCAGATGCCGGCCTGAAGCGGCGCAGTCGCGTCGCCGGCTTCCATACCGGAAACAAAGCCAGCGGCTGCAAGGATGGCGGGAATAGCAACACCGCGCACCACGAATCCGATCTTCAGTGGGAACAGCTGCAGGCCGGAAATCCAACCAGCGGCGTTCTTGCCGGTTTTCCACTGCGCGTACACGACCGTGTCGGCATAAAGGGCCGGAGTCACTGCATAGACCACGCCGTAGCCGAACTGCGCGATGGACATGAGGACGATAACCGCCCACGAGTTGTACATGACCGCACGTGCGGCGAACATAAACGCCGCCATGGCGAGGAACATGATGACCGTGTTGTTCTTGCCCGACCTGAACAGCTTCGAGAAGTGCGGCGCGAAGTAGGATCCCACCACGCACAGCACGTTCGAAATGAAGATGTAGGTAGCCAAAAGCTCGGGTTGGAAGGTGACGTAGGTGAAGTAGTACACCGCGATGCCTGCGCAGGTGAAGTTGAACACCCACTTGGCGATGTCGGAGAGCATCAACGCGATCAGCGGCGGGTTGGTGAACAGAGCGCGCATCAGGTCCATGAAGGTCGTGCGGCCTTCGTCTGCCTGCTTGTTCTGCTTGTAGTTGGCGAGCTCTTCTTTGGTATATTCCTTGTCATAGCCTTTGAACATGCGGAAGTGCGCGTAGTAGAGCAGGGCCATGATCGAACCCATGATGAACGCGCAGAGCACGTACTGGTTGTTTTCTCCGAGCAGCGCAGCTCCAGCCATGGCAATGGGGGGAACAAGGTAGCTGAACACGATCTTCGAAGCGTTTGCGTACATACTGCGTGTGGACGCCAGATGCGCGCGGTCTTCGGGCGTTTTGCCTGCGACCGAAATCATGGTTACATTCGCCACGTAGGGGAAGTCCCAGGCGGCATGCGACGTAACGTTGAAAAAGATGATCAAGGCAGCGGCAATAATCGTGTTTTCGGACATGCGCGTGAATTCCAGGCAGTACAGAATGGGCACCACCCAGGGCAGCACGAGCAGCCACGAACGGTAGCGGCCCCACTTCATGGGTTTGAGCGAATTGATGAAGCCGCCGTACATCCAGCCAAGTACGGCGTCCACGCCCGATCCGATGGCCGCAACCAAGGCGGCAGTCGCGGGGTCGAACAGGGCCATGTTGGTTAGGAAGAATACGAAGTAGTAGGTTTCCACGTTGGACATGAGCGTGAATCCGAAGTCGCCCACACCGTAGAACCATCGCAGCGCTTTTGAAAGTGGCTTACCCGTTGTTTCGGATGCAGCTGTGGTTTTTTCGGTGCCGACGTCCTCCGCAGCGTCTTGCAACGCGGTTTTGGTTTCATCAGACATAAGCATGCTCCTTGTTAATGCAGCAAGGCCGATTCCTTAAGGGGTGAGGAATCGGCCTGGCGTGTGCCGTCGTGCTTGCCGACAGCAGGTGTTTATGTGCAGCGATCGTGTGATCAGCTTGGACCTAGGCGGCGTCTTCCTCCTGCTCAGCCAGCTTGGTGCGGCTGTAGCGATAGAGCTCTTCTGCTAGGTCGACTTCGCGCTCAGCGGCCTTTGGGTCGCGCAAGCGGCACGCATAGCGGCCGGTAACACCCAGCTCGTCCACATGCTGGCGGACGTCTGCTACGGCCTCTTCGTCGGACAGCGACGGGTCGACGATGTAGAGCGTGCACTGTGCCAGGTCGGGATATTCGTTGATCAGCGCAACCTTGTCGTTGGCGCTGTCCTGGCCCTCCCAGGCGTCCCAGCCCTCGTCGATGTAGTGCTGCAGCAACGTACCGATGTTGCCACAGGAGTGACGGCACGTGTACATGCCACGGCTATGGATGTGATCAGTGATCTTCTTGTAGTGCGGCGAGAGCAGTTCCTTGTACAGATCGGGGGCAAAGAAGGTGGACTTCTGCGTGCCCATGTCGTCGTGGAACAGAATCATGTCGGCACCGTAGACATCCTTGGCGATGTCGATCAGCTGCATGTGCCATTCGTCCAGCTTGCTCCAGAACTCATCGAGCTCGTCCTGGTCGGTGAGCAGCGCGCAGAAGGCGTCTTCAAAGCCGATCAGGTCGGCCGTGCGCTCGAACATGCCGTTGACGATAACGAAGTAAGTCAGACGGTCGGGGTCCAGGCGTCCGGCGTAGTTCTGCTCGAAGTCAGCCTGCCAGTCGATGGCGGTAAGGTCGGGGAACTCCAGTTCGCGCCAATCGCAGATGTCGTCGATGCGCTTAAAGCCAGGGGTGACCATAGCGGCGTTGGTCAGCTCGTCGTAGGTCCAGCTGATGCCGAACCAGTCCATGCCGCCGAACGTGCGGGCATGTGCGTCGGGCATGATCATGGGCTGTACCGCATTGTTGTCGTAGGTCTGGTTGGGGACCCACAGTGGCATCTGGTCTTTTTCCAGCATGCGGATCATGTTTTCCTTCGGCGTGATCGGCGTGTTCCACTTCGGAGTAACCGTATCGCCGGGGGCGTAGATGGCAGGCACGCTGTTCTGCCCAACTACCTTCAGCTCTTCTGAATCGAACGTGAACATCGAGTCTCCTTTTCTCTTGGTAACTCCCGGCGGACGTTCCTTATCCGCCGGGGTATGGATACAGCCGAATTTATGCAGTCTCGGCGGCGTTGCGCGCGTCGATTTCGCGCTGGTACTGTTCGACTTTGTCCTTGGTGATGCGGAAGCCGAAGAACAGCAGGGCGGCGGAAACCAGCAGCAGGATGGCCGGGATGGTCATGAAGCCGTTGCAGATGCCTTCCTGCAGAGCCACGGAAGCGGCAGCAGGATCGATGTCAGCGGAGAAGCCAGCAGCAGCCAGCACAGCACCGATGACGATACCGCGAAGGAGCACGCCAATCTTCAGCGGCACGTTCTGCAGACCGGAGATCCAACCAGTGGCGTTCTTGCCCGTTTTCCACTCGGAGTAGACGATCGTGTCGGCGTAGAGGGCCGGCGTGCAAGCATAGGCGATGCCGTAGCCGAACTGGGCCAGGGCGCACAGCACGATAACAACCCACATGTTGGTGAACATGAAGCGGGCCGCGAACAACACGATGGCCATGAACACGAAGGTAAGGATCGTGGTCATGCGGGTGGACAGTGCGTTAGAGATGAACTTGGCGATGTAGGAGCCGATAACGCAGGCGATGTTGGTGATCAGGATGTAGGTGGCCAGCATGCCGGCGTCCTGGGCAACGTAGGTGAAGTAGTAGATGGCGATGCCGCCGCAGACGAAGTTGAACGCCCACTTGGACAGGTCGGCCAGCATCAGGATAAGCAGCGGCGGGTTGGTGAACAGAGCCTTGACCAGGTCTAGGCCGCTCGTGCGGTCCTTGTCGGCTTCGGCCTTGGCCTTCTTCATGGCTTCGAGCTGCTCCTCGGTGGGCATTTCCTCGTAGCCGTCGAACATCTTGAAGTGGCTGAAGTACAGAACGGCCATCACGCAGCCGAGCACGAACGCCACAGCGCCGTATTGGTTCGTTTCACCGATCATGCCTGCGAAGAAGGCGGCCAGCGGCGGGGCGATGAAGCTGAAGATAATCTTGGAGAAGTTCGCCCAGGCAGCGCGCGTGGAAGCGAGCTGTGCGCGGTCTTCAGGTGTCTTGCCGGCTACGGCGATCATGGACACGTTGGCCACATAGGGCAGGTTCCAAGCAACGTGGCTGATGATGGCAGCGGCGGTAACCACCACTGCGGCTATAGTCGGGTTCTCGCTCACCTTGATGAACTGGAATGCGAACAGGAACGGAACAATCCAGGGTGCGAGAACGAGCCAGGAACGGTAACGGCCCCACTTCTTGGGCTTGATGCTGTTCAGGATGGCGCCGTAAATCCAGGACAGGGCCGCGTCAACGAACGACATGATCGTCGCGATGGTGGTGGCCACGCCCGTGGAGAACTGCGCCAGGTTGGTCAGGAAGAAGTTGAAGTAGTAGGTTTCGACGTTGGTCATCAACGTAAAGCCGCAGTCACCCACACCGTAGAACGTCTTCAATGCACGGGAAAGCGGCTTGCCTTCTTTGGCAGGAGCTTCGGCGGTTTGTGGTGCCTTTGCTTCGTCGGATTGAACGGGATTCTTGGTTTCGTCGCTCATGTGTATCCCCCTTCTCTCGAGTACGGCAACCGGCCATATACGCATGCCATATGCAAGAGAAGGTGAACGAAAACCAAGCCTTGCCCCAAGGCTTCTCTTGCATATCGAATGCAAATTTCTATGGCTGGCTGCAATGAGCCTTGACATGCACCGCGGAGCTTGTCAATTTGTAGACTACTCGCTTTGGTAGAGGTATACAATTACGTCTACGACAGTTATTAATGGCGGAAAATGTGCATTATGCACAGTAGGTTTGCGACCACAATGGTGGGTGTGGTAGGCGCAATAGTCAGATACTTATTATCTGAACGCGATAATTCTAAATGTGCATAATCGGCCACGATTCAGGTTGTCTGTTTTGGCTACCGCCAGCCCACGATTCCAAATTTTTCAGAAAGCACCTGGTCAATCGAGCTATCATCAGCAAGTTCGCGCGTAGTGACATCTCCGTTATTATGCTCGGTATAGGACGAATTGATAAGAGAGCGTGAACCGCATTCGGTACGGATATTGGCAAGGCGACGTGTCCGGAATGTCGACTCCGGCCACTGCGATTGGAAGTACGACAGTGCAAGAAAGTCGCTCTCTTCAGATGGTACTGTGCATATCCGCAGCACTACCGATTCCACTCCGTCGCTGTTTGTGTAGCGCACGTCCCACCAGTGTTCGCTATGAGCGCGTATGGTGAACGTTTGCCCATGTTCTGTGCGGGTGAATCCATCGGCGATAATCGGCGCGAATCCTGGCATTGGTCCGCCAAAACCCACATCTGCAACACGCAAAGTGTTGCTAAAACGCACAATCGACACACGATGCGAAAGAATGGGATGCGGGTCGGGGCGCAAGAACACGCGTGCCATGCCGGGGTACACATCGAACCCCGCGGCTTTCAGGAGGGCGACGAACAAACCGTTCATTTCGAAGCAGTATCCGCCACGTTTGCGGGTGACTATTTTGTCGAATAGGTCAGGTATGGCAAGCGATGGTTCGAGGTGCTTTTCGTACACGTCCAGGTTTTCGAACGGAACCGTGCACTGATGCGCGTAGATAAGCTTGTCGAGGAAGTCGGGTGTTGGATCTTCCGCTTTGGAGATGCCAATGCGGTCTAGGTAGGCGTCAAGGTCGGGGAGAGGCAGATAGGCTCCGTCGTTCATGGCTGCACCTGTCCTTTCTCGAAGGGGTCACACAGAGTGTAGCAGACGGGTGCCGCCCGTTCGTTAACCTCTTTCAACTTGTGGGGTCGGTCCAGACTGCAATCGGGGCGCAGTTTTTTGGCCGCAAATGCCATGAAGTCCCACGAGCATCTGCATGCGAATGAGCGGGTTGTCCAGGTCGAGCTTCAAGATGTTTTCGATGTTGGTAAGCCTGTTCTTCAAAGTGTTGCGGTGGATGTAGAGCACTTCGGCCGTTTTCACCGTGTTTCTTTCAAGAAGAAGCCAATGATAGAGGGTGGTGCAATACTCGCTGCCGTGCGCTATGTCGTGGTCGTGTAGACGGGAGACCGGCGAGTGTGATGCTGCGGTGACCTCGGTGCATTGTGTCAGGTAATCCAGGTAGTAATCAGTGAATTTAAGCAGCGATCCAGACAAGCCGGTTTTCGCTGCGTGCTCGAGCAAAAAAGATGCCTGGAGGTAGGCGGAGCGAATATCGGAGAACTTCGAGAACTGATTGCTTAAAGCGACAACCGTGTTGAAGTCGCGTGCCAGTCCGCCGAGGCGCGAACGTATGCGGTCGGCTTGGTGCGAATATCGGTTGAATATGGCGACGATGTTGCCTTGATAGGTAAAGCTGTTCACGTCGTTGCCAACGCCGTTGACCATCATCATGACATGGTTGGCAATTGCCGCATCTTCTTCCTGCAGCGATATCAGGGCTAGTGCATAGTCGCTTTCATACGACCAGTTCAGGGCGTGAAGTTGGTCGACCATCAGCGATGTGGACGATAGGTTTCCCTCGATTACGTCGATGATGAAATGCGAACTGTACAGCGAACTGGTTTCTAGGTAGTTGCTATCGCCGTACAATGCCGTGGCGACAATGTTGCCCAGATGCTCGGCGATTTCGAAATCGCGCGCATCCAGTTTGTGGTACAGGCCGATGATGAAGAAGTTGCCGTAGTGTTTGCCTTCTTTGCGAATGGCTTTGCTTATGAACGGTATGTCGCCGAATCCCGGGCGGCTTACGCAGAGCACGACTTCGTCGGTATCGCGGTAAGTGCCCATGTCGTCGGCATCGATGATGCCCTGGTACACATGGTAGGGCAGGTAGGAAAACTTCATCTGGTACGACCAAGTGGGGTTGACGTACACCATGTCGCCGCCCCAGTAGGCGAGCATTTTCCATCCGGCATCGGCGAAGTACATGGGCTGTTCGAGCATGGGCACGGTAAGGTCGATTAGCGTCTGAAGATCGTTGCTTCGCGCGATAGCGTCATAGAGCGAATCGGACCAGCTGAAATAGCGACTGAACACCGAAGCAATGAACGCGGGTATTTCGAGCATGTCGGTGTCTTCGGGCAAAACGATCAAGCTGCAGTTCGGGAACAGCTCCGCAAACGGCTCTTTTGTGATAACCGACGCTGATTGAAGGTATTCGTCTTGGAATAAATCAGGGATGTGGATGTAAACCACATCGTCCATTGGATCGAGGGAGGTGGTTACCGACGACGATGAAGAAAGCTGCGGCACCGATTTGCCGGTCTGAATGTAGGCCACATCTGGATAGTGCACGGCAAGTTCAGCATGAAGCAGTTTCAGTGATAGTTTCACGCCAATGCCCCCTTGAATTGTATGCAGTTCGTATGCCCCGCGAATGCCCAGGCAATGCGCGTTGGCAGCCTGTATGCCCTGTTCGCGTGAAGTCCCTTAGGGCTATTATGCATTAAGCACAGTAAAAAAGCAAAAGTACTGTCCATGCTGTACCTTATACAAGCCGAAAAAGCGTGCTAATAATGCTAATAGCACGAAAACGAGTTACTGAACTGCGTTTATACATGATCGCAATCGCCTGTGGGTTTATTAATCGTATAGCGCGTTCATGTAGCAAAAATGCGCATCCGCCCCAGATGCGAACCTCAGTTTTCGAATTGTTAGGAGTTCATCATGCCCATGACACCCAAAGAATTGTTCCTGGAAACCATCAAGCCCGACGGCCAGCCCGATCGCCTGTGCAAGCAGTGGGAGGCCCTTGGCCCGATTATGAACGACCCGATCAACGTGTTTTGCCGTGGCAACCGCCAGCGTGGCAAGAACACGCGTGACCGCTGGGGTACGCTGATCATGTTCCCCGAGGACGCTCCCGGCCCTATGCCTCATGCGGTGGGCGAAGAGCGCGTGGTGCAGGACGTCACCGAATGGCGCGACCATGTGGTCGTCCCCGATCTGGTAGCCAACTGCTCCGACCCCGAGGCTTGGAAGCCCGCGCTGGAACTGCAGGAACAGGTTCGTGCCGAAGGCATGCTGTCCATGGGCTTCATGGGCACCGGCATCTTCGAGCAGTCCCACTTCCTCATGGGCTTCGAGGACGCTCTGGCCAACCTGCTGCTTGAGCCCGAAGACACCAAGGAACTCATCGACGTTATCGCTGAGTACCGCTTCACCTACGCCAAACTGCTGGTTGACAACCTGCATCCGGATGCGATCCTGTCGCACGACGACTGGGGTAGCCACGATAACCTGTTCTTCCAGCCCGAGGTATGGCGTGAATTCTTCAAAGAGCACTATCGCAAGATTTACGGCTACATGAAGGACAATGGCGTCATCGTCATCCACCATGCGGACAGCTTCTGCCAGCCCATCGTTTCCGACATGGCCGAGCTGGGCATCGATGTGTGGCAGGGTGTTCTGCCCAGCAACGACATCCCGGCAATCCAGAAAGAACTGGATGGCAAGATGGTCGTTATGGGCGGTATCGATTCGGTTATCGACCGCGACGATCAGACCGAAGAAGAGATTCGCGCCGAAACCCGTCGCGCCTGCGAGACGTACGGTCCTGGCGGTCACTTCATTCCGAACCTGACGAGCGGCTTGAAGGCATCGGGCATCTTCCCGCTGACCGACAAGTTCATCGACGACGAAATCACCAGGTACAACAAGGACGTCTACGGTATCGAAGCGTAGTTGCCTGGTCCATACTTCTGGATAGCCGCAAAGTCCCTTCCTCGCTTAGAGGAGGGGGCTTTTGTTCGATGGAGGATGGATGCGTGGCAGCGGCAAACGGCCAAGGTGCGCATGCGGGATCTGCGGCTGGGCTGGGTGCTCCTGGGATGCTGCGGTATTAAGCGGACGGTTTGTTGTCCCGCGTGCGCTTGACGTTCCATGCGCCGATGATGACCAAAGCCGCAACGAGTGGCGCGAGCATCACGTACCACATGTTGCTGTAGGCCCAGAGCAAATCGCCTGTTATAGGATGGAGGACTTCGATGACCAGACCGGCAAGCGCCGGACCTACCAGGAAGCCGACGTCCATGCCGGTGTAGGTGGTGTTGCTGGCCGCACCGCGTCGGCCGACGTCGACGCTGCTCATGGCCAGCGACTGAACGAGGGGGACGCACGATCCGAAGCCGGCTGCGGCAACGACGGCGACGACGATCAGGCCGAACAGGTCGTTGATGTGTCCGAGCATGATATAGGCCGCCGCGAAGCAGATCGTGCCCGGCACGAGAATGCGTTCGGCGCCGAATCGGTCGGCGATCTTGCCAAACAGGGGGCGCGTGACAAGCAGGCAGACGGCGTACACAACGAAATATGCGCCGACGTTTTCGATGCCAAGCTTTGCAGCGTAGAGAACCAGGTAGGATGTGGTAGCTCCGAAGGCGGTGGCAAACAAGGCAAGGACTACGGCGTGGCTTGCGGCTTCACGCGCGAACATGCGCCCGAGTTCCAGACGGTACGGGGGCTTTTGCCGAGGTATTTCGCGCAGGGTGCTAATGGATGCCATCGAAGCGAACAAGAACACGGCTGCAATCAAATACGTTGCCTGAAAGCTTACGGCTTCCACCAGCCAGAGTCCCGTCGCAGGCCCGATGACTTGCGCCATCGATTGCGCGATCATGTAGATACTTACGCCGCTGGCCATGCGGCTTTGCGGCAAGTATTCGCTCACCAGCGACATGGCAAGCGGTCCTGCGCAGCCGATGCCCACCCCATGGAGCATGCGTACGGCGAACAGCGCGGGCACGGTGTGCGCAAATCCGTACAGAGCGAATGCGGCGGCGATGATGCCCTGCGCTGCCATCAGCAGCTTCTTGCGCGAAAAGCTATCGAATGCGGGCCCGGCAAAGGGGCGGACTAGCAATGCCGTGATAGCGAACGCGCCTACGATCACGCCGATTATGCCGGCGCTCGCACCAATCGAATCGACGTAGAGCGGAATGGTTGTGTTCGCCATAAACGCCGCCATGCTCTGAAAGAAATTGGCGGCAAGCAGCACCACGAACGCGCGGCTCCAAATGGATTCGTGGCGTGATTCCTGGTTGTTCGGCATGTTCATCATCGGTATTCGTAAGTGTAACCCATAGAAGAACGTTTGGGCATTTGGCACGTGTAGTACCATAGGTAATCAAGGATGCAATGGACCAAGGTCGTTTCGATTGGAAGGATTTGCAATGGTGGCGAACAGCGGCGAGCACGTGGATTACAGCGCATTGAAGATTGGCATCGTCGGCGGCGGGCATATGGGTCAGGCTCTTCTCGCCGGCTGGGTCGAAGGCCGCGATGGCGTGGCGGCTAGCCTGGGAGCATCTAACTTTGCTGTTGCGAATCCCGGTGCGGAAAAACGGGCGCGTATCGAAGAGCGTTTCGGGGTCACATGCTTCGAAGACGCAAGGTCTCTTTCGGGTTGCGATGTCGTGGTGCTTTGTGTGAAACCGCAGATTCTCTTCGATGTGCTGCGGTCCATGGATGGCCTCGATTTCATGGAAACCGCCCTGTTTTTAAGCCCTGCAGCCGGCGTGACTTGCGCGAGCCTGGAGGCAGCGTTGCCTGGCAATGCACGCGTGATTCGCTTTATGCCCAACATGCCGCTCGCGATTTCGCGAGGCGTGTTACCGCTGTCGTTGGGAGCGAACGCGACGAGCGAGGACAAGCAACTCGCAGACGAACTGTTTTCCAGCGTTGGCAGCGTCTACTGGATTGACGAAAGCTTGATGCACGCAGCGACGGCCGTATCGGGCAGTGGTCCGGGATACATGGCTGTAATGGTCGACGCCATGACCAAAGCGGGGGTGGAAGCCGGCCTCGACGCGGATGTTGCCGAAGCGCTTGCGCGCGATACCATGGAAGGGACAGCGGCGTACATGCGCACTTTCGGCAAGCATGCCGATGTGATGCGTGCGGAAGTGGCCTTGCCCGGCGGCACGACCGAAGCGGCGTTCAACGCCATGGAGCAGGCAGGGTTCGACGCAGCTGTGCAAGCAGGTGTGGCGGCAGCTGCTGCACGTTCTGCCGAACTGGCTGCGCAGATTACCGAGTGATAGAACGCGTTTAGTTTCCTGCCGTCCTCTGTGGGTGATGCTCCAGCTCGCCGATAGTGGTTTGCTGCCTGCGCCCGATGTCTATGGCCGGTTGGCCAATCGCTGCTGCAGCATGCCCTACCCGTATCCACCGGCCCGGCTGCAGGCCGGGGCAACCTGCTACGTCTGCGCCCACTCGCTCGCGTGCTTCGTTAAAAGCATCCTTAAACGATTTGCGTCAATCTGACGCAAACTGCATACTACCTTGCATGAAAATATGGCTAGTACAAAGCAAAACGCCTCCATATTATGGTTGCAAAAAGCATGGCAGAGAATAGCTCGTGCATGGCATCGTGCTGATTGCCAAAGGTGACGCCGGATCCCGTGAAGCGCAAAAAGCGGATTTCGAGCGCGGATACAAAATGCTTGCAGAGCTGTTCTGCGCCAAGGGGAAGCCTGTCCGTGTGGGGGGATGCGAGGATGACGAACCGTGCAATGTACTCGTCG
>CAMORQ010000028.1 GCA_946623915.1 uncultured Coriobacteriaceae bacterium
CACGTTCGCTTCGCCCACGTTTGATACCTCGATGGTGTATTCGATGCGCTGTCCAGGTGCGACTTTGCTGCCGCTTGGAGGCGTCGATGCTTTCGTGACCTTCAGTTCGCCCACAGCTTCGGGCAGGGGATGCACGACGATGTTCGTCGTCGAAGGCAGATCGCTTGCGGGCACGTCCCGCAGGCCGACGTCGAAGGTCGCTTGGTTTTCCACCGCGTCTAGACCCTCCGTTGCCGCCGCATCGCCAACCGTTACGGTGAAGTGCAGCAAGACGGTTTCACCGGGTTCGATTCTCTCCACAAACCAGGCCACGGCCCCGTCGTCGTGCGCGGTTGCGCGATGCGCCTCTTCGAGGTGGGAAAGCGTGGTGCCTTTGGGAATCCTGTCGAATACGCCGACGCCTTCGGCAGCGCTGCCACCCGTGTTCGAGACGGCAAGCGTGTAGGCTATCTCGTCGCCCGCTTTGACAGCGGTGCCCGATTCGGGTGCGCTCGTTTTCACCACTTCGACGATGGCGGGCGGTTTCTCGTCTTCGGTTACATGGATCACCTTGTTGGTTTCGAAGGCGGGGTCGGGGTTGTCTGGGTTTCCGGGTTGCCGCTCTTCGTTGGGACTTTCGAACAGGGCCGCGTTTTCGACGATGGCGGGCGCGTCGTCGCGGACGGTGACCGCATACGATACGGTCTTGGACGCGTCGTCTCCCACCTCGATGTCGCGGACCAGGAATTCGACGTAGGCGCGTGCGGACGAGTCGCCTTCGCCGTCGTTGGCGACGTAGACCCCTTCTCCTTCGATGGACCCTTCGACGAACTGCGTGCCGTGCGGGATGTAGTCGCGCACAACCGTGTAGGGTGCCGTCTCGGCGCCGGTGTTCACGGCGGTCAGTTTGTAGGTGATGCGCGAACCTCGCTCGACTCTCGTGTTGCGCTCCGGATCGCTGTCTTTGTAGACGCTGACATGGTGGCCTGCTTTGTGCGCGACGACGTGGGACACTTCGTTGGTGGGCGTGGGCAGGGGAGCGTCTGGTGCCGCTTGCCGTCCTGTTGCGTACGTGGCCTGGTTGCGAATCTGGTATCCGGACTCCAGCCCCGCCTTGACGTTCACGTCGAAGCGCAGCGTGACACGCTCACCGGCTGCGAGCTTTTCCACATACCAGCCCACGCCCGTGTCTTCTCCGTTGCGGATGGCGTTGTGCTCTTGGGGAAGGTCGGCAAGTTCGGTGCCGGCGGGAACCTGGTCGAACACGGCGACGCCTTCAAGGTCGCCGTCTCCGGTGTTGACAAGGTCGATGAAGTACGTGATGCGCTCGCCGCTGTCGACCGTGCTGCCGCTTGCCGGGATGCAGGATTTCGTTGCTTCGAGTTCGCCTGACACGGGCGCCTCTCCGACTTCGATCGTTTCGTCGTCGGTTGTTTTCTCGGCGTTGTCGGCCCAGGTGCTCGCGACGTTGTGCACTTTCTCACCGTCGAGCTCGCTTGCCGTTACAACGGCTTGGAACTGGACAAATGCGCGTTGCTCGCCCGTTGTGCCGAGCGGGTTCCATTTCTCGGTCGCGTTTTCGGCCGCGTCTTTCCAGATTCCGTAGGTGCCGTCGTCGCAGATGAGCGCGCGGTTCAGGTCGATCTGCCAATTCGCATGGAACATGTTCTGCTTCAGCGCGTACGTGCCCGGCTCGTAGAGGTTGCCGTCGACGTCGAAAGCCTGCACAGACGTGCGCACCAACTGCATGCCTTCGGTTTGGAACACGTCGTCGACGACGACGTTGCGCGCAATCGTGCCGACCGCTTCGTTGTCTATCTGCATGCGGTAGGTGACCACGTCGCCCTGCTTGTAGGAAACCGCAGGCTCTAAGGCTTGCTTCTGGATGCGCAGATGCGGCGTGTTTACCCAGATGATAGCGTCGTCTTCAGCGCCCAGGTCGTCGAGCATATTGTCGGCGCGCACCCGGGCGGTGTTTACCACTTCGTCGCCATTCACATCTTCGGATGCCACGGCGCTGTAGCGCACGGTAACCGGCACGCCTGTCGGCAGGTAGTCGCATGTCACATCGAATCCGTTGTCCTTAACGGACGTTTCGACGTGGTTGGCGCGGTTTTCCTCGGCGTGCTTCCCCTCTCCGTCTATGGGGTAGACGACGCTTTCCGGCACACCGGACACTTCGATGGAGTCCTTGTTCAGGACGAGGCCGGTAGGAAGGGTGATGTCGTTCATGACGACGTTTTTGGCCACGGTTCCCGGCGCGATGTTTTGGTACGTAATCGTGTAGTGCGCCTCTTCGCCCACCTGATGCTCGTACTTTTCGACGCTCTTTTCCATCACGAGTACGGCGTCGTTGGTCCAGATTCCGTCGCGGCTCGTCGCGCGCTCCTTGCCAGGGAGTGGGTTGGCTGCTTCTGCGGTTGCCGAATTGATCGTTTCGAGCCCGTTCGAGTCGCGCGTGGCTTTCGCCGGGTAGGTGATGCTGACGACGGCGCCCGACGGCAGGTAGGGTATGCGCGCGACGAATCCGTTGCCGCTTTCGGTGACCTTCGCGTCGCTTGCGCGCTTTTCTTCCTTGTGCGTTCCGTTGCCGTCTACCGGGTAGGCCACGGATGCGGGCACGCCATCGATTTTGACCGAGCCCTTGTCGAAGGCAACGCGTTCGGGTAGGTCGGTGTCGGTTATCACGACGTCTTTCGCTATGGTTCCAGCAGGCGCGGTGTTCGTCAGCGTGACCAGGTAAGTGGCCGTGTCGTCGACGCGGTATTCGAACGCGTCGGCGCGCTTGAGCATGTCGAAGGACACTGAATTCACCCAGACCGTGTCCGACGCTTCGACCTTCTTGGCCGGGTCTACCGGGTTCGCGCAGGTGGCGCGCGCCGTGTTCACGGTTTCCTTGCCGTTACCTTTCTCCTGTGCGCGAGCTTGGTAGGTAACGGTCACCGGTGTTTTTGCTGGGAGGTAGTTCATGGTTATGGCAAAGCCGTTGCCGGACGCCGAAACGTTGTGGCGCACGTCGCGCTTTTCGGTTTTATGCGTTCCGTTTCCGTCTATGGGGAAGTCGACCTGTGCGGGAAGCCCGCTGACCTTGATGCTCGACGGATCGAGCTTCAAGTGGTCCGGCAGCGTGATGTCTTCCACTTTCGCGTCCTCGGCTATGGTCCCACCCTTGGTGTTTTCCAGGACGAGTGTGTAGGTTACGGTGTCGCCTACGGCGTATTCGAACGCGTCGGCCTTCTTCGACAAGGACAGCTCGGCGGCATTTACCCAGACGCCGTCGGAACTGGAAGGATCCTTCGCCCCTGGCAGCGGATTGTCCGCGTGTGCGGTGACGGTATTGAAGTGCTCGGAGCCGTTCGACTGCGCGCTCGCTGTCGCCTGGTACGTGATGGTCGCCTTGCTGCCTGCGGGCAGATAGGGGATTTCGACGGTCACGGTGTTGTTTTTGCTGGCGGTGCCGACGGTGTTTTTCCGCTGCTCTTCGGCGTGTGCGCCGTTGCCGTCGGTTGGGTAGGCGATTGTGCCAGGCACTCCCGCCACCTTGATGGATGCGGAATCGATCTTCATCTGGGCGGGCAGCCCGGTGTCGGAAACCTTCACGTTCTTGGCGATGGTGCCTGCAGGAGCGCTGTTCTCCACGACCAATGTGTAGGCGATTGTGTCTCCCGGACGGTATTCGAATTTGTCGGCACGCTTCACTACGCCGAGCTTCGACCCGTTCACCCATACGCTTTCTTTCGCCTCCACGGTGTTTTTGCCCGGTTCGACCGGATTGTCCCACGTGGCGCGCGCCGTGTTCACGGTTTCCTTGCCGGCAGACGCCTCAAGCGCTTGGGCCTGGTAGGTGACCGTCGCGGTCGATCCTTCGGGCAGATAGGGAATGGTCGCTTCGAACCCGTTGCCCTTGGCGGTAACGGCAGCCTTGTTCGCGCGGCTTTCGTCCTTGTGCGCCCCGTTGCCGTCGATATTGTAGGTAACCGGATCCGCGACGCCGGAAACCTTCACGGAAGCCGTGTCCAGCTTCAGGTGGGAGGGCAGCGACGTGTCCGATATCTTCACGTTCTTCGCTATGGTGTTGGCCACGGTGTTCTTCACCGTGAGGGTGTAGGAAATAGTGTCGCCCACGTTGTACTCGAACGAGTCGGCCTTCTTGGTAAGCGCGAGCTGCGCAGAATTTACCCAGAGTCCGTCTTTGGCCGACACCGTTTTGGCCTCGCCCGCGCCTGGGTTGGAAAGCTCTGCCGTGGCGGTGTTGAAGAATTCCTTGCCGTTGTTCGCGGCGGTCAGCTTCACCTTGAACGTGTAGGTGACCGGTTTGCCGTAGGGCAGGTAGGGGATGGTCGCATCCAGGCCGGACGCCGAAAGCGTTTCTTTGGCCGACTCGTTGGTGTAGCCCGCAAAACCGGATTCCGCCTTCGTGATAAGCTTCCCGTACGTGCCCGCATGTTTGCCCTGCTGCGCCTTGTAGGAGAAGTCGTGAGGGTAGCCGAGTACGTAGCGGCCCATAAACGTGTCGTTGCCGCTTCTGTTGACCACGCCGGCGCAGGTAAGCGATCCCGATACTGCCTGCAGGCCGTTGGGCAGGGCGTCTTTCACCTTCACGTTGCGTGCAATCGATCCCTCTTTGGCGTTCTCGACGGTGATGGTGTAGGTGGCTTCGTCGCCGACGGCGTTTTCGAAGCGGACGCTTTTGCCTATCTTCACCGCCGACGCGCCCACGATGACCGGAACCTCGTTCGAGCGCTTTTCGACCTCGTTCACCGAGCAGCGGGCCGTGTTCGACAGGATCGGTTTGCTTTCGCTGACCACGCGCGCCTTCACGTGGAGCACGTACTGCCCGCCTTTGTAGACCATGGCCTGGGAGGCGTCCTTGTTCGTTCCCGCGTTCACGGGTTGCAGGTATTCGGGCGAAAACGCGAAACGCACGGTATGCGTGGCGCTATCGTAGGTTGCCTTGCCAGCGGCGGTTATGTTGGTTGCATTCGGCGATGTGGCCGTTCCCGACCCGTCTTTGGCGCCCAGGTAGTCCAGCGATGCGGACACGTATTCGAGGTTGGCGTCGAGCTTGTCGGTAATCGAAAAGCTCTGGTACGCTGTGAACAGGTCGTTTCCGAAGTCGTTGACCTTTTGGACGATGTGGAACGTCACGGTGTCGCCGGCTTTCAGCTCTTCGTGGCTGTCGACGTACTTTTCCGGCGCGCCCGGCTGCACGCCGTTGATGCTGCCGAAGGCCATGGTGAAGTACTTGCGCCCGTTCGACGAGTAGGCTTTCTCGTGGGCGAGCGACGTTGTGTTGTCGAGGGTGGGGTTGGCCTGGTTGTTCGTGGACGCGCCCAGGTTCTTTATGGTTCCGGAGTCGGTGATGGATTCGGTGCCGAACCCTTCGGTGACCGGGTTGGCCAGGGGCCATTGGGTGTAGCCGACGGCGTACTGACGCACAACGATGGAGCTGGACCCGTTCAGGTCCTTTTCGATCGAAGCGCTGCGCCAGGGGTAGGTGTACCCTCCGCTTTCGAAATCGGTGGGATACATTTTCCCGCCCATCACGAAGCAGTCGCGCGAGGTGTACTTGTTGTCGATATAGTCGATGCCGGTGACGCTTTTCTGCGTTCCGTCAGCGTTGTATATGGTGCGCCCCGAAAGCGGGTAGTAGCTCTCCGGAGCACCGGTGAGGCTGGAAACCGGCACGGTAAGCCAAGGGCCTCCCAGGTAGCCCAGCCAACCGCCTTCGTCGATTTCGTACACGTAGGACCCCGGAATGAAAGAGTACTGCTTGTCAGCGGGGATGCCCGCGCTGACCGGGCCGATGTGACGGTTTGTCACCGGCGCGGTGGAGGAAACCGACGAGGCGGCTGCGTTCTGCACGGCGAAGCCTTCGCCGTTGTCCATAGATGTGCCGAGCACCGACATGATGCCGTTGATGGGCACTTCCTTGCCCGTGATGCTGTCAATGAATGTGTAGGTTTGGTCCATGCGCGTGATGCCGAACTGATAGAAACCCCAATCGAAGTTGTCGGTGAACTGCACCACGGACTTGTTCGTCCATTTTTCGCCCCACCCGACCGATTCGTCCACGGTGTTCAGGATCACATTGCGCACGCGGATGTCCACCAGCGTTTCGTAGGAGCTGTTCGTGTTGCGCAGGTACCCAGCCTGCTTCCAGGTGATGGTGAACTCCGCCCCCTTCGCGCCGTTGTTCTTGGCGGTGCTGTTGGAAACGAACGCCTTGCCGCCGAACCATTGGAAGCCGCCTTGTTTGTAGTTGTCCACGAACGAAGGCAGGATGGCTTGGTAGCGTTCGGGCGAATAGTCGTAGCGCGCGCCCTTGAACGTGCCATCTTCGGTGCGGATGGACGCGGGCAACGGCGCAAGGTCCACAAACGCGCCGCCCTTGGCGTCGTCGAGGGTGAGCCCGGCGCTTGTATGGTTGAGGGTGAGGTAGTACCCGTTGTCGAACAGCTTCGTCGAGTCGATGGTTTCCGCGCGGTAACCTCCAGCCGCGAAGGCGGCCGCGCCTAGGACAAGGCATGCGACGGCTGCGGCTGCGATGATGTACGCGATGCGGTGGCGGAATGCGGATCGTAATCTGTTCACGGGTACCTCGTTTCGTCTAGAAGGGTCCTTGCATGCGCTCGCGCCGCCCTCCCGCAGGATCGGGCGGCGCAGATGCACTCTGGCGCGGGCGAGAACGGGTGCAGGCGAAAAGGGGTCTTCTCCATCCGCGCCGACATCCACGATAGGCGTCCGCACACACCGGAACACACACTCCCGCGTCCCCGGAAACGCCCCAGAAACGCCCCAGAAATGTCAACGAAATCACCGCAGTCCGTCCCCGGAAATCTCTCAGCGCAGGCCAGGGCCTATCTGCGTAGCGGACAATCGCGAAAAAACGCGTCGATAGAATCTGCACACTTTGGATTGCTTCGAAAAACGAGCTTTTTGCTTTAGTCGATTGGAGTACAATAGCTAGACTAATAAGCTCTGTTTCGCTGGTCGTGCGGAATACGGAAAGGAGAACGACCATGGCTCTTGCAGAAAGCGAATTCATTTGGAAGAACGGGGAGCTTGTCCCCTGGGCGGAAGCAACGACGCATGTTCTGTCGCACTCGCTTCACTACGGATCCGGCGTGTTCGAAGGCATACGCTGCTACAAAGGTGACGAAGGAAGCAACGTGTTCCGTCTTGTCGACCATATGGAACGCCTGATCAACAGCTGCAAGATCGCGCTTATCCCCGTTACCTACACTGCCGAAGAACTGGTTGCCGCCACGGTCGAAACCGTGAAGGCCAACAAGCTCGAAGAATGCTATGTCCGCCCGATTGTCTACCGCGGGTACGGCACGATGGGCGTCGATCCCACCAACGCTCCGGTCGATGTGGCCATTGCCGTGTGGCCTTGGGGCGCCTACCTGGGCGAGGAAGCCCTCGAAAAGGGCATCAAGGCTGGCACCAGCTCGTGGCGCCAGCGTTCCAACAACGCGATTCCGCCCTATATGAAGGCCACGGCAAGCTACATGAACTCCATCTTGGCAAAGCTGGAAGCGAAGGCGCACGGCTACGAAGAGGCGGTCATGCTCAACGAGCAGGGCTACGTCGCCGAAGGCACGGGCGAGAATATCTTCATGGTGCGCGACGGCATCATTTCCACGCCTCCGGTCTCCGACGGTATCCTGCCCGGCATCACGCGCGACACGGTCATCCAGCTTGCATGCGACCTGGACATCCCGGTCATCGAAGAGAGCCTGACGCGTTCGGACCTCTACACCGCTGACGAGGTGTTATTCACGGGCTCTGCTGCCGAGGTCACGCCGGTCGCCAGCATCGACGAGCGGGAAATCGGCGGACGCGGCCCCATCACCAAGGCCATCCAGGAGCGCTTCTTCGAAATGGTTGCTGGCCGCCACGCGGAATACGCCGACTGGCTCTATCCTGTTGCGTAGTGCGTGCCTAAGGCGATGCGGGCCATGCTCCAGGGTCGTCACATAACAACCTACGATTGTACGCTGCGCGATGGCGAGCAAGGGCTCGGCATCGCGCTTTCGCTCGAAGACAAGCTGCGCATAGTCGAACGCCTCGACGCGTTCGGCGTAGATGTCATCGAAGGCGGATATCCCGCTTCCAATCCGCGTGACATCGAATTTTTCAAGAGGGTGTCGTCGCTGCCGCTGCAGCATGCGCGCATCGCCGCGTTCGGCTCGACCTGCCGCAAGGGCACGCCTGCCAGCGAAGACGAAGGTTTGGCGGCTCTGCTTGCTAGCGGCGCGCCGGTGGTCACTCTGGTGGGGAAGTGCTGGGATGTGCAGGTGGAAGTGGCTCTGCAGGCCACGCTCGACGAAAACGTGCGGATGGTTTCGGAGTCGGTGGCCTACTGCGTGGCGCAAGGCCGCGAAGTCATCTTCGACGCCGAGCATTTCTTCGACGGCTACGCTTCGAACGCGGATTACGCCCTGCGTGTTGTGCGTGCGGCGGCCGAAGCGGGCGCATCGTGCGTGTGCCTGTGCGAAACCAACGGCGGCGCTTTGCCCGCGCATGTGGCGCAGGCCACCTCTGCGGTCGTCGATTCCCTGGGCGCTACCGATGTGGGTATCCATTGCCATAACGATTCCGGGTGCGCGGTCGCGAACACGCTGATGGCCGTCGAAGCGGGGGCATGCCAGGTCCAGGGCACGGTGAACGGCTACGGAGAGCGCGTCGGAAACGCCGACCTGCTGTGTGTTATCGCGAACCTCCAGCTGAAGATGGGGTGCGCATGCGTGCCCGACCTTGCCCAGCTGACCGATGTGGCGCGGTTCGTGGCGGTAAGCTGCAACACCGCGCTTCCGCCCAATGCGCCCTACACCGGCGCGGCGGCGTTTGCCCACAAAGGCGGCTTGCACGCAAGCGCCCTCTCTCGCATGGAGGGCGCCTACGAACACGTCGACCCCGAGCGCGTGGGCAACCGAAGCAACGTGCTGGTCAGTGAACTTGCTGGCAAAGCGTCGCTTGTGCGCAAAGCGGCGGAAATGGGGCTGTCCCTCGAAGGAGACGAAGCCCTGCTCCAGAACATCCTCGACGACGTAAAGCAGCGCGAAGCCGCCGGGTACTCCTACGAGGCCGCCGACGGTTCCCTCTACCTGCTGATGCTGCGCCATCTAGGCAGGCTGGAGCCGCACTTCACGCTGGAAAGCTTCCGGGTCATCGTCGACGATCGGGAAGACACCGGATCGTGGGCGAAGGATGCGGCGAGCGAGGCGACGATCAAGATCCGCGTCGGCGATGTGCGCACGGTGGCTACAGGCGAAGGGGCCGGCCCGGTCGGTGCGCTCGACAATGCACTGCGCATGGCTATCGAAGAATCTTTCCCCGAGGTTTCCGCGATGGAACTGGTAGACTTTAAGGTACGTATTCTCGACGAGAACGTTGGCACCGATGCCATCACACGCGTCATCATCACCACATCTAACGGTGAGCGCAGCTGGGGCACGGTGGGAGTAAGCGAAAACATCATCGAAGCTTCATGGAACGCTTTGGTGGACTCGATAGAATTCGGCCTTCATGGAACGAGGAGCTAGATGAGCGATTTGCGCACGGACGAAGTGAACGACTTGCTGCACGTGCTTGCAGAAATGCAAGACGAAGACGCGATTTACGCCCTTATGGAAGACCTGTTCACGATTCGCGAGATTCGGGAAACGTCTCAGCGCCTCGCGGTGGCGCGGATGCTCGACGAAGGAAAACCCTACGTCGCCATCGAGCAAGCAACTGGAGCATCTGCCACGACGATCGCGCGCGTTTCCAAGGCGCTCAACTACGGCGCGGGCGGATACCGCAGCGCTCTTGACATCCTTGGCGCGCAAGAGGGATAAACCCCCGAATCGGGGCCTCTATTCAAGCTCTTTGATGTGCATGCTCTTCGAACGGAGGAGCCAGACCCACAAAACCAGGGCCAGACCCGAGCACACCGTCATAAGCACGCCGATGCCGACCACGTAGTTCGGCCACGGCAAAACGGCAAGCGCCATTCCCAGCACGCCCATGACGTTGAACACGAAGTTGATAAGCGAACTTGCCGAACCGGTGTCGCGCTCCTGCTGGGAAAGCAGGATGTTGGTGGTGTAGGGTCGCAGGGCGCTTTCGGCGAACGAGAACAGCATGAGCGCCGCGCAGAACACCCACACCGACGCCGTTCCCCACCCCAGCAGAACCAGGCCCGCCACCAGGCACAGGGCGATAACGCCATGGGTGAACAGGCGCGGAGTCATACCTTTGTCGGATGCGCGAATCCACAGCACGGGACCGAGCGCCATGAACGCTGCGGTTGCCGCGAAGAAGTACGTGTAGCCCTGCGGCGATGTGCCGAAGAAATCGATGTAGACGTAGGAGCCCACGGCGATGTAGGCGAAGAAGGGGACGCTGAACAGCGCGACGACCACGAGAAACACCATGAACGCACGGTTGCGCCCGACTTCGACCAGTCCGCCCAACGTGGATAGCACCCCACCCGCGCGCCTTTCTTCGACCGGAAGGCTCTCTTCGAACAACAGCGTGAGAAGCAGACTGACCGCACCAAGGCCTCCGAGCACGAAAAAGGACGCGTGCCAGGAAAAGAAGCGCAGGAGGAAGCCGCCGATAAGAGGTGAAGCCACCGGTCCCACGACGCCGAGCACCTGCAGCAGAGCGATGATCTTCTCGCGCTTGTCTTCTACGAAGCAGTCTTTCACAAGCGCCGTGCTTACCGCCACGGCACCGCCCGCACCGATGGATTGCACGATGCGCGCGAAGATCAGCATTCCGATCGATCCAGCCACTGCGCACAGCAGGCTTCCAGCGGTGTAGACGGCCATGGATCCTGCGAACACCGGCTTGCGTCCGAAGCGGTCGGATAGGGGTCCGCACACGAGCATGGAAAACGTCATGAAGACGAAGAACCCGATAAGCGTCAAGTTCACGATGGGCTCGGTGGTGTTGAAGTATTCGGGCAGGGACGGGATGGCGGGTGTGTACATGTCGGTCGAAAACGGCATGATCACGTTCACGAGGGTGATCAGCACGATCAGGCCTGATTGCCCGAGCTTGCCCTGCGGCATCCTCAACCAGCGGGATGCGCTAGCCGGCATGGACGACACCTGTTTCCGTGACGACGAAGTTCGCAGGCAAGTCGTGCGCGTCGCGCGACGGAACGTCATCGACAAGCTGGCACGACCGGCACAGTCCGACCGAAACGCCTGCAAAGCGCGCAAGGAACGTGTCGTAGAACCCGCCGCCGTAGCCTAGGCGGAAGCCTTGTCCGTCGAAGGTGAGCCCAGGAACCAGGCAGAGTGCGTCTTCGCGTGATGCCACGTCTATTTCGTTCGCTGGATCTTCGGCGGGCTCGTCAACGCCGAAGGGGCTTTTCACCAGGCCGTCGAACGATGTGACGACGTACCACGCCATTTCGCGGGAGTGCGGGATGCAGCGGGGAAGCGCGACCGTTTTTCCGTCGCGCCATGCCGCTTCGATGATGCCGCGTGTTTCGATTTCGTCGCCGAAGGCCAGATAGGGCAGCACGAGGTTGGCCGACGCGTATGCGGGCAGCGCGGTTACCTGGTCGGCGATGCGAGCGTCGATATCGGCGCGCTGCTCGGGACCAAGTGAGGCCCGCAGTGCCTTGAAATGGGCGCGCAACTGTTCTTTTGTGGGTTCCATGGTGCCTTAGTATGCCAGAATTACCGCACCCGTGCAGGTGTGCGTTCTGCGTATTTTTGTATCATGGTGCGTGTCGGACATTTCGTAAGGAGGCTTGTCCGCAATGAAAAAGGTGTATGCAATCAACCTGGGCTCCACCTCGACGAAGGTGGCATACAGCGAAGACGGCGGCATGGTGTACAAAGAATCCATCGTGCATCCCGAAGAAGAGCTGGCGGGATCCTCGGACATCTTCGACCAGATGCCTCTGCGCACGCAGGCCATTCGCGCCGACATCGAAGCGCACGGGATTTCCCTTGGAGAAATCGATGCGATCGTGGCACGCGGAGGGCTGCTGCAGCCGTTGCCAGTGGGCGTGTTCGAGGTGAACGACGCGATGGTCGCCCAGCTGCGTTCGTGTGCGTACGGTAGGCACCCCGCGTCGATCGGATGCGTGATAGCGCGCGATCTGGCTGACGAAGCCGGCGCCTTGGCGCTTACGGCGGACGTTCCCAGCAGCGACGAGCTGATCGCCGAGGCGCGCTACACGGGCCTTCCCGAGATGCAGCGGTGCACGATGACGCAAACCCTGAACGCACGGGCGGTCGTGCGCGAGTGGGCTGCGAAAAGCGGGCGTTCCTACGAAGACGTGAACGCGATCACCGTGGGGCTTGGGGGCGGCATCAATGTGATCGCGCACCGCGCAGGCCGCATGATCGACACGA
>CAMORQ010000029.1 GCA_946623915.1 uncultured Coriobacteriaceae bacterium
CGCCCTGCCAGCACGACGGACGCGAAATCCCGCCGCGCACCTAATCCATCCCCATCGCGCTGGCGAGCGTTCATGCGGCGTGCGACGTGAGATCGCTCGCTTACATCAATGTCGATTGAACGAGCCCGGGGCACTTCCGTGCACCAAATGGCGCCTCGTGTACAGAGTGCACCGCATTGCAATCGTTTCGGGAAACCCGCCACCTGGGCTTTTGCGGATGACACGACTCCAAAACGCCGTTTTCGGCTCTTATGGATACGTATTGTCGGTCCACGAGGCGCCATTTGGTGCACGGAAGTGCCCCTGGCTCGTTCAAACGCCAAAAATGAGGGAAAACTACGCGATACTCCCTCAGCAAGAGAGCATGCCCCCATGCCTGCTTATTAGTGCTGCGAGGCACAGACCGTCAAAAGACGGCTGTTGTTAGGATATAAGGGAAAATCCCAGGTTGGCGACTGTGGATGCGCTTGCGCTGACGGTCGCCATGTGCGCTGCCGAACGCCATGTGCGCTGCCGAACGCCAGGGGCGTCGGCGGACAGCGGGTCGCGACTGTGGACGCGCTGCCTCCTGGCAGACACCTGGCACCCTACGGACGCAAGATGCGCCGCCAGACGACAGGGGTGCCGCCGGCCGCCAGATGCTCCGACGAATGCAGGGTGCACCAGTGGGCACCGTGCCCGCAAGATGCGCCGCCAGACGACAGGGGTGTCGCCGGCCGCCAGATGCTCCGACGGCGCCGGGTGCGCCAGCACCCACCGTGCCCACAGGCGCGCGCCGGACGCCGGGTGCGCCGACGCCCACCGTGTCCGCCCGTGCGCGCCATTCGCCGACGGGCTCTGTGCGCTCCGAAGAAGATTCCCACTCCGCGTCCCGCAGTTGCTGCACACCAGGTCGCCCACTTGTCTCGCTCGTCTCAAGAGTTATGCCTGGAAACCCCGACCGAGGTGTAGCCGCTCCTGCCTCCCTTAATGAACGACGCAGCGCGCACATCCCTCTGCGCTACAATAACCGCATGAGGGTACTTGCACTCGACATAGGCAAGAAGCGCACTGGCGTTGCTGTATCTGACGCCCTCGGGCGCATTGCCAGCCCGGTTTGCGTGCTGTCCACCGATGAAGTCGTTTCCGGTGCCGCATCGTGGCAGAGGGTCCTCCAGGATTGGGAGCCAGAGATGCTTTTGGCGGGTTTGCCCCTTTCTCTCGACGGCGCGGAAGGAGGACAGGCTCGGCGAGTCAGGAGGGTCGGCGATGCCGTTGCCGCGTCATGTGGCCTCGCCATCGACTACGCAGACGAGCGCCTCAGCTCTGCACAGGCGAAGCGTAGTTTGCATGATTTGGGCGCTACGGAAGCGCAGATGCGGGGGAAAGTGGATATGATAGCTGCGAGCCTGTTTCTTCAGGCCTGGCTCGACGAAAGAAACGCTGCACGCGAGGAAGAAGGAACGCACGCATGAAAAAGCAGCTCACGTATTCCGAGCATCCAACGCGGGCTACGCGTCGCGCGCATGCTAAAGGAGACAAGCAGTTCCGTACGTACGACACGTCGGCTATCAACCCGCGCAAGCGCGCTCTTCCCGCCACCATTTTCGCCGTCATCCTCTTGCTCGGCGCGATCGGCGGGGCGTTTTGGTGGTTCACCAACCATTTCGACGGACTGTTCAAGGAAGACACGGGGCTTGTGGCAAGCGGGACCGAAGTGCCCATCGTCATCGCTGACGGTTCTTCGGTCGCCGACATCGGGCGCACATTGAAAAACGCCCAGCTCATCGAGCGCGTCGACGAGTTCACCGAGCTAGTGAAGACTAAGGGCGTGGAATCGGATTTGAAGCCGGGCGCATACACCATCATCGGGGGTACAAGCGTCGACGACATCGTCGCTCGTCTGTTGGAGGGACCGCCGACGTTTTCCTTCACTGTTCCCGAAGGCCTAACCCTTCGTCGTGTCGCGCAGGTGGTATCCGAGGCCTATGACGGCACGATCACGGTGGACGATTTCGTTGCGGCCGCGACGAACGCCGCCGCCTACGCAGAGGAGTTCCCCTTTGTTTCGGGCACCTACGACAATTCGCTCGAAGGGTTCCTGTTCCCCAAAACCTACGATAAAGCCGACGGCGATACGGCGGATTCGGTCATACGCCGCATGCTTTCTCAATACCAGTCGGAAACGGCGGGTTTGGATTACGCCTATGCCGAAGAGCGCGGGTTAAGCGCCTACGATGTGCTGAAGCTCGCTTCGATCATCGAACGGGAAGCCACCGACGAAAACCGCGCGACCGTCTCTTCGGTGTTCTACAACCGGCTTGCGTCCGGCATGCAGCTGCAGTCGGATGCAACGGTTGCCTATCTGGTGGACGGCGATCCGACGCCAGAAGACCTGCAGATCGACAGCCCGTACAACACCTACCTAGTGGAAGGGCTTCCCGCCGGACCCATCTGCTCGCCGGGCATCGACTCGCTGCAGGCGGCATGTGCTCCGGAAGAAACGCCGTATCTGTACTTCTACTTCGTTCCCAAAGAAGACGGTTCGATGTCCTACGCCTTCAGCGAAACCTACGAAGAGCATCAAGGCGCCATCGAACAGGGGTAGGGCATGGCTTTTCTCGAACCGGACCGATACTTTGCGCGCGTGACGCGCATTTCGCCCGAGGACGATCTTATCGGCTGCGGGTTCACGCACATGCTTCTGGACATGGACAACACCATCCTTTCCCGCGCCACGCACGACATTCCCCGCGACGTTTTGGCTTGGCTAGAGCAGGTGCGTGAAGCGGGCGTGTCGGTTTGCCTGCTTTCGAACAACTGGCACGATGTGCCATACGAATGGGCCAAGACGCTCGACCTTCCCGTGGTCGCCAAGGCGTGCAAGCCTTTGCCGCACGGCTACATCGCCGCGCGTGGCAAGATAGGAGCGCGCTCGGCAGACACCGTGGTGGTGGGCGACCAGCTTTCCACCGACGTGGTTGGAGCCCATCTTCTGGGTATGAAGGCCTACCTGGTCTGCCCGCTTGTTGAACAGGACCTCAAGCACACCCAGGTGGTGCGCGCGTTCGAACGTATGCTTCTGGGGGCGCGCAGCCCCGAGGGCGTATCAGCCTGCGAGGGCAGGGACTGATCGAAGCGTTTTGCCGCGCACCGCTTGCGCTTGACGCACGTCGAAGGGACAGCATGGAAAACCTCTACCTTGTGGGCAAGGGCATTGCCCATTCGAAATCGCCGGCGATGTACAACGCTTTGTATGCGCACCTTTCCCTGGATTGGCGCTACGAGCTCGCCGATTTGGAAAGCGACGACCTTGCGCGCGATTTCTTCGCATCGGACGCGTGGCTTTCGCTGAACGTCACCACGCCCTACAAGCCCCTGGCCACGTCCGCCGCCGATGTGCTGGCTGCTAGCGTCCAGCTGACAGGCGGTGCGAACATGCTGTTCGGGCTGGAAGGGAAGACCGTCGCGCTGAACACCGACGGCGTCGGATGCGTCCGCCATATTCAGCGGGAGGGCTTTGCGTTCGGTGGCGCCCGCGTCGTCGTGTGCGGCACGGGCCCGACGTCGCTGGCCATTTTCGCGGCATCGGCGCAGGCGGGCGCGTCGCGCGTGGCTTTGATCGGACGCGATCGCGATAAGGCGAAAAGGGTCCTCGAGGCGTTCATGGCCCGCTACAAGAAGCTTGCCTACGCCACCATGGACCTGAAGGCCGCTCGCGCTGGGGAGCGCAGTTTCCGCGCTGCCTACGAGGAGCCGGCGTACGTTTTCGGATCGTATTCGACGTCCACAAACGAGATAGCGTCTGCCGACATCATCATCGATGCCACGCCGCTTGGAATGAACGCGGGCGACCCGCTTCCGTTTGCCGCGGACCTGCTGGGCGGACAGCGCCTTGTCTACGACGTCGTGTACGGCCATGGGTCGTCGAAGTTGCTCGAAGCTGCTTCGCGAGCGCATGTGGACGTGCTCGACGGCAGCGGTATGGTCGTGGGGCAGGCGGTTGAAAACGCCTTCGTTCTGCTCGATTCCCAAGGAGTGGACATCGACCTGGACTGGGACGGCGCCTTCGACCTCATGGAGAAAGCTGCCGCTTCGCCGTCCTAGCCGCGCGCTCATTTACAATACTGCAAACACTTTCGTTTCGTTCGAGGAGCATAGATGCAGTTTGTAACCGCAGGGGAGAGCCACGGCCCGTGCCTGACAGCCATAGTCAGCGGAGTGCCGGCGGGTCTCGCCATTTCCGAATCCCAGATAAACTCAGATCTTTCCAGGCGCCAGTCGGGTTACGGACGCGGCGGCCGTCAGAGCATCGAAAGCGATCGCGTGTCCATCACGTCCGGCATCAGGTTCGGGCGCACGCTCGGCACTCCGATAACGCTGCAGGTGGCAAACGACGACTGGAAGAACTGGTCGGAGCGCATGGCCGTTTTCGGCGACGCTCCGTCCGATTTGGTGCGCGAGGTTACGCCTCGGCCAGGTCATGCCGACTTGGTGGGCGCCCTGAAAAACGCCACTGACGACTGCCGCAACGTGCTCGAGCGTTCGAGTGCGCGCGAAACGGCAGCGCGTGTCGCTGCCGCCGGAATCGCTCGGGAATTCCTCGCCGAAATGGGTGTGGAAGTGTTCAGCTACGTCACTCGCATAGGCACCGCCGCCTTGCGGGAAGACGACCCGATGGTGGCTGCGCCGGACTACAAGCCGCTTGACATAGAGCTCTCCGAAGTCCGGTGCCCGGATCAGGAGGCGAGCGAGCACATGATCAACATGATCAAGGTGGCACGTGCAAAAGGGGAAAGCCTGGGCGGGGAGTTTCGCGTGGTGGCATGCGGGCTCGTCGCCGGACTGGGCGGGTTCGACAGCGGACCGGCGCGCTTGACCAGTCAGCTGGGTGCAGCGCTGTTTTCCATTCCCGCCATCAAAGGGGTCGAATTCGGTATGGGCTTCGAGGCCGCTTCGCGGTACGGTTCGGAAGTCCACGACCCCATCACGCAGACGAAAAAGCACGGCTTTTCGCGTTCGACCAACAACGCAGGTGGGCTGGAAGGCGGCATGACCACCGGTCTGCCCCTCATCGTCACCGCCGCCATGAAGCCCATTCCCACCATGGCAAACCCCCTCGACACGGTCAACATGGACACCATGGAAGTCGAAAGCGCAAGCCGTGAGCGAAGCGACGTATGCGCTGTGCCGGCGGCTGCCGTCGTGGCGGAAGCAGAGGTGGCGTTTGTGCTGGCAAACGCCTATTTGCGCAAGTTCGGATCGGACAACATGACCGACATCAAGGCGAGCCTGGCGTCCTACAAGAAGCGCGTTCTCACGCAGTCGCGATAGGATAAGCCATGGATGTCCGCTATCGGCTCGAGCGCCCCGTTTACTTCATCGGCTTCATGGGGGCCGGCAAAACCACGTTGACGCGCAGGCTCGCACGCAACCTCGGCCTGGTTTGCGTGGACGTGGACCACTACCTCGAACGCGAGCATGGCGCCAGCATCAAGCAGCTGTTCAACCGTATGGGCGAAGAAAGGTTCCGCGCAAGCGAACTTGCAGCGCTTCAGCATTTCGGACAGGGCGAGCCGAAGCTCGTTTCGTGCGGCGGCGGGCTCGTGTGCGGGGAAGCGAGTCGCTCGTTCATACGCAATAACGGCTTTGTCGTTTACCTCTACGTGTCGCCTGATGAAAGCGCCGGGCGCATCAGCAACCACGACTCCCGTCCGTTCTTCGAGACGATGGAATCGGTTAGGCAGGTGAACGCGGCCCGCGTTCCCGTCTACGAACAGTTGGCCGATTGCACCATAGACACCACGGGAAAGAGCCCTGCTTCCGTTGCGCACGAAGTGGAAGGGGCTCTTCGGAAGGAGGGCGTGCTATGCCCGTTACCAGAATAGTCGTGAACTTCGAAGACGCCCCGTCGTATGACGTGCGTGTCGGGCCGGGTGCCATAGACGGCCTGGGTTCTCGCGTGGTCAAGTGCATTCCGTCCGCTACGGCGGCGCTGGTGGTCACCGACACCAACGTCGCGCCTCTGTACGCGGCAACCGTGCGCGAGAGCCTGAAGGCTGCAGGGTTGCGAACCGTCGAAATCGCCGTTCCTGCCGGCGAAGCCAGCAAGAGCATCGCCGTGCTGTCGGAAGTGTGGTCGGCGATGGTGGCGCAGAAGCTCGATCGCGACTGCGTCGTCGTGGCCCTCGGCGGAGGAGTGGTGGGCGATCTGGCCGGTTTCGCTGCTGCGACGTACATGCGCGGCGTCCATTTGGTGCAGGTTCCCACGACGTTGCTCGCCATGGTCGATTCGTCCGTCGGCGGCAAAACCGGCATCGACTTGGATGCGGGCAAAAACCTCGTCGGCGCCTTCAAGCAGCCCGCTTACGTATGCGCAGACACGACGACCCTTGCCACGCTTGACGAGCGCGAATGGACGTGCGGGTGCGCCGAGGTGGCGAAGTCGTCGGTCATCGGTTCGGACGATTTCTTCTTTTGGCTGTGCGAAAACGCATCCGCATTGGCGCAACGTTTAGACGGCGTCGTTTCTGAAGCCATCACGCGAAGCGTCGTGTTCAAGGCCGATGTCGTTGCGGCCGACCCGCATGAGCGGGGAGGCTTGCGCGCAGGATTGAACTACGGCCACACCCTTGGGCACGCCATAGAAAAGCTTGCGGGTTTCGGAACGTACAGCCATGGAGCCGCGGTGGCGGAAGGCATGCGCTTCGCGGCGCGCCTCGGGGCGGCTGTCGCCGGAACACCCATCGATCTTGTGGACGAGCAGGATGCGCTGCTCGATGCCTTGGGGCTTCCGGCCCTCGACTTCTCGGCCGACGAGGAAGCCGTGTTGGAGGCCATGCGTTCGGACAAAAAGAACCGAAGCGGCGACATTCGCTTCGTTTTGCCCGAAGATGTGGGGACGTGGCGCCTGGAAGCCGTCGACGACGCGACGCTTCGCGAGCATCTAGGCGCTTGGCGACGTTCGAAGGAGTAAGCGGATGAATCGGATCGATGCGTTGCGTGCGGCGATGGCGCTGCAAGACATGGACGCGTTTGTCGTGCGGGACACGACCAACATCGCCTACCTTACCCGCTTCGAAGGCGTCTTCGACGCCGAACGAGCTCATGCGCTGCTCGTGGACACCGACGGCGCGGTGCTTCACACCGATTCGCGCTACGATGCGGCGTGCCGAGCCGCCGCGCAGGGCTCTTCGGTTTCCGTGGACGCCCAGGCCACTTCCCATGCGAAGTGGCTCGCTTCGCGCCTGAAGGGCGGGAACTTGGGCATCGAAGACAGCATCAGCCTGTCGGAGTTCCGCGCATTCGAGCAGGAGCTTGCGCAGTCGGTGTCGTTGGTGGAGACGAAAGGGGTCGTCGAAAAGCTGCGTTCGGTGAAAGACGAATCGGAGGTGGAGCGGCTTCGAGCCGCCCAGGCAATCGTCGACGCCGCATTCGCCCATATCGTCCTTTTCATGGCGCCGGGGATAAGCGAGCTCGACGTTCAGCGCGAGTTGGACAATTACATGCTTGGGCACGGCGCCTCGCACCTCGCGTTTCCCTCTATCGTGGCATGCGGGGCGAACGGCGCGAACCCCCATGCGCAGCCGACCGACAAAAAGCTCGAAGCGGGGCAATGCGTCGTCATGGACTTCGGCGCGTGCTGCAAAGGATACTGCTCGGACATGACCCGCATGGTCTTCATCGGCCAGCCCGACAGCCGCCTGGCGGACGCCTATGCGCTGCTGCGCGCGTGCAACGAAGAGGTGCAGGCGACCCTGAAGCCCGGCGTCACCGGCGCCGAAGCGCACCAGCTGGCTCTCGACATACTCGAGGCGGGGGGCTACGGGGGCACAATGGGGCACGGACTAGGGCACGGTGTCGGCATGGTCGTCCATGAAGACCCGGTGCTGTCGCCGCGCAACAACGAAGCGCTCATCGAAGGCAACGTGGTCACGGTCGAGCCGGGCATCTACCTTGAAGGGGAGTTCGGCATGCGCCTCGAAGACTTCGGTGTCATCAGGAAGGACGGCTTCGAGGCGTTCGGCACATCGACCCACGACCCCGTCGTCGTGTAGGGGCCTCGTCGGGCAGGCGAGCGCGCCGGCGCCGAAGTGCGGGCGGCACACTCGTGGCTTGCTTGTGATGAAGCGCCCACCTTGCTCGTTTACGCGTATAATAGACGCGTTTTTCGAGAGGAGAAAGAGAAGAACATGGCTATATCTACCGCTGATTTCAAAAATGGCATCTGCATCGAGTACAACGACAAGCTGTGGACCATCGTCGAGTTCCAGCACGTCAAGCCCGGCAAAGGCGGGGCTTTCGTACGCACCAAGCTGCGCGACGTGCGCACAGGGCGCGTCGTGGAGCACACGTTCAATTCGGGAACGAAGTTCGACAGCGTGCGTCTGGAAACCAGGAAGCTGCAGTACCTCTACAACGACGGTGCCGACTTCCACTTCATGGATCCGGAATCCTACGACCAGATGAGCGTTGCGGCCGAAGTGGTCGGCGACGTCGCCCAATGGCTGAAGGAAAGCGACGAAGTTGCGCTGAACTACGCCGGCGACGAGCTGATTTCCGTCGAGCCCCAGATGTTCGTTGAGCTGGAAATCACCGAAACCGATCCAGGTTTCAAAGGCGATACCGTGCAAGGCGGCACCAAACCCGCGACTTTGGAAACCGGCGCCACCATCCAGGTCCCCATGTACATCGAAGTGGGCGAAAAGGTGCAGGTCGACACGCGCGACGGTCGTTTCGTCAAGCGCGTGTAGCACGTTTCGGCAACCTAGGTTGCACTGGCTGTAGGCAGCAAGGTTGCCTTTGCCACGCAAACGTTGTCTGCCTGCGTCCTGCAAAACCAACAAGACGAATGATATGCGGCTGCCGGAAACGGCGGCCGTCTTTTTTCGGGGTGGTTGCCTGCGCGCACAACTATCGTCGATTTCGTTCTCGTTTGCGCCAGCGACGGCCGCTCAGTTATCTTTAAGGCGGCTCCCATCTTGCAGGAAATCGACAAAACTACGACAATTGTGTAATAGTCGTTTTATGGGGAAGGAATTGCCATGGGCAAGATTTGGGAAACATGGAACAGCTGGAGTCTTATCTGGCGCATTTTGGGTGGCTTGATCCTCGGTACTGTTTTGGCGCTCACGGTGCCTGGCTTGGAGTGGGTTTCCTTGATCGGCGACCTGTTCGTCGGTGCATTGAAGGCTGCGGCGCCTCTGCTGGTGTTCGTGCTGGTTATCAACGCTTTGTGCAACGCTTCGCATGCTGCCGGCATGGGTAGGATCATCCTGCTCTACGTCCTTTCCACGTTCATCGCCGGCGTTGTTGCAGTCATCGCATGCAAATTCTTCCCTGTCACTTTGACGCTTGCGGGTGTGGAAGCTGCCGAAAACACCGCTCCCTCCGGCGTGGCGGAAGTTATCTCCAACTTGCTGCAGAAGATCGTTTCTAATCCGTTCGGCTCGCTGACCGAAGCGAATTTCCTGGGAATCCTTACCTGGGCTGTACTCATCGGCATCGCATTGCGAATGGCCTCCGATTCCACGAAATCGTTTATGGGCGACGTCGCCGAAGCTGTGTCGCAGGTGGTTCGTTGGATCATCGCGTTCGCGCCGTTCGGCGTGTGCGGCTTGGTGTACACTGCCGTGACCACGTCGGGTCTGGAAATCTTCACCGAATACGGGATGCTCATCGCCGTATTGGTGGTGGTCATGCTGCTCATCGCCTTGGTCACCAACCCCATACTGGTCTGGGTTAACATCCGCCAGAATCCCTATCCGCTCGTCTTGCGCTGCCTAAAGGACTCAGCCATCATGGCGTTTTTCACCCGCAGCTCCGCAGCGAACATTCCCGTGAACATGGAATTGTGCCGCAACCTGGGTCTTAACGAGGACACGTATTCGGTGTCCATTCCCCTTGGAGCCACCATCAACATGGCCGGCGCCTGCGTGACCATCACGGTGCTTTCTCTTGCTGCGGCGACCACTATGGGCATTTCGGTCGATCCCGTTACCGCAATCATCCTCTGCGTGCTTTCGGCTGTTTCCGCATGCGGCGCCTCCGGCGTGCCGGGCGGATCGCTCCTGCTTATCCCCGTCGCATGCTCGCTGCTGGGCATCGACAGCACCATAGCCATGCAGGTCGTCGGCATCGGCTTCATCATCGGCGTGATTCAGGACAGCTGCGAAACGGCGCTCAACTCCAGCTCGGACGTTGTTTTCACCGCTTCGGTCGAATACGCCGACCTGAAGAAGCGGGGCATCGCCATTCAGCCTGGCGCAGACCACGAACTCTACGTTCAGCACGGCGCTTCGGCGTCCGCATAGCCCGTTTCTGCAACAGGAGGCGTTCGCGCCGTTCCAAAAGGCTTTTAGGAAAGCGATCCATTGCGTGTGCGATGGGTCGCTTTCCTTTGTGCGCGGATCTGTCGACGGCGCGGGCGCTTCTTCATGGACGAACACTGCTTGCGCGAGGTGCCTGCGTTGGCGCATGGCTTCTGGGCGTGGCTTAAAAACCCGATTTCTGTGGTTCTATGGATGCTCCGCGCTTCTTCGGCTCCCGCTCCCGCGCCGTTTGCGCTTTACCTGCGAAAAACGGCGTTTGTGGTATCCGCTTACCTTATAATGTGAAAGTTCATACAGAGAATAGAAAGAGGAGGTGCTCGCACACATGCCTAAACTTCAGATTATGGACGTGACGATTCGCGACGGTCAGCAGAGTCTGTGGGCCACGCGTATGCCTGTTGGCGACATGCTTCCCATTCTGCCCGCGATGGACCGCGTCGGATATTGGGCTATCGAGGCATGGGGCGGTGCGACGTTCGACACGTGTTTGCGCTTCTTGGATGAAAACCCGTGGGAACGCCTGCGTTCGATCAAGGCGAAAACGCCCAACACGCCGCTTTCCATGCTTTCGCGCGGCCAGAACCTGGTAGGGTACAAGCACTACAGCCGCGAAATCTGCAACCGTTTCATCCATGCAGCGAAACGCAACGGAATCGATGTGTTCCGCGTGTTCGACGCGCTCAACGATATCCGCAACGTCATCGACAACGCCGATGCCATCAAGGAAGCCGGCGCTCATTTCGAAGGCGCTATCAGCTACACCATGAGCCCTGTTCACACGCTCGACAGCTACCTCGAGTACGCTCAACAGCTGAAAGACCTTGGCGCGGATTCCATCGCCATCAAGGACATGGCAGGCATGCTTACGCCGTACCGTACGGAACGCATGGTGCGGGCGCTGAACGCCGAAATCGGCCTGCCCGTCCACATCCACTGCCATTATGTCGGCGGCATGGCGCCGGCCAACATCATCAAGGCCGCGGAAGCAGGGGCTGCCATAGCCGACACTGCGAGTGCACCGCTTGCGTTCGGTAACAGTCACCCTGCTGTCGAAATGATCGTTGCGGCCATGCAGGAGAGCCGCTACGACACCGGTTTGGATTTGGACCTGCTGTTCGAAATCGCCGAGTATTGGGAAGGCGTGCGCGAACGCTCGCACTACAAGCGCGGTGTTTCCAGCCTTATCCACATGCAAGTCTACAGTCATCAGGTGCCCGGCGGCATGATGAGCAACCTTGTCGCGCAGCTCGAGGTGCAAAACGCCACCGACCGACTGGCCGACGTGATGAAGGAAATCCCGAAGGTCCGTGCCGAGGTCGGCTTCCCGCCGCTTGTCACGCCCATGAGCCAGATCGTGGGAACCCAGGCGGTGTTCAACGTGCTCACCGGCAAGCGCTGGGGTGTGGTCTCCAAGGAAATGAAAGACTACATCTGCGGCTACTACGGCAAAGCGCCGGGTCCCATGGACGAAGAAGTGGTGTCCAAGGTCGTCAACCGCGACGAAATCCTCGATCCGGCTGTGTCGCCGGGATCGCTGGTCACCACCACCTTCGATGATGTCGCCGAAGAAATCGGCGATCTCGCCACAAGCGAAGAAGACGTTCTCATGTACGCGCTGTTCCCCGTGGAAGCGCGGACGTACCTAAGCAAACACCGCTCGTCGGAAAAAGTCGAGTTCCTTCTCGAAGAGGAATCAAGCGGGTCCAAGGAGGATGATTACGTGGACATCAACCAGATCAAAGAGCTTATTCGCGTCGCCGAAGAAAGCGGTGTCGGGGAAATCGTCGTCGAGGAAGGCGGCAACCGCATCGCGGTCCGTATGCCTGGCATGGTCGGGGCGGGCGCTCCGGTCGCATCCGCTGCTCCCACGCCAGCTCCTGCAGCTGCGCCGGTCGCCGCTGCAGCGCCGGCATCCGGGCCCGAAAGCAAACGTCCTGCC
>CAMORQ010000030.1 GCA_946623915.1 uncultured Coriobacteriaceae bacterium
ATGGGGATGATGTCGGGGTTCTTGCGCGTCTCGTACACGCGCTGCAGGGCACGCCGGCGGTTGTTGATCGTGCGAATTCCCTCGGCCAGCTTCTCCGCGTCGATGCTGTTGCCCGTGACCTGCTCGACGTTTTCCTTGAACAGGGCGATTTCGCCAGCGTAGGAGGCCACGTCCTGCGGGCGCTTCATGTTGGGAAGGTTCATGATGTACATGGGCACGTCTTTGGCCATGATCTCGTACATCTTCTTCTTGCCGTCGCAGGTGGTCTCGCCCACGATCTGGTCAGCGATGCGGAAGAAGGGGCAGGTCTTGCCCATGCGGGCGCCCAAGCTCGCCTTGATCAGCGGACACATGTCGGCCGGCAGGTACTTTTCGCCTTCGGGCACCCAGAACTGGCTGCCACCGCACAGGCCGGTGACGATGCCGTTGCACGCGATAACCACTTCATCGGGCACATAGGTGCAGAAGGTGCCGAACACTTTCTGGCCGTTGGCCTGTGCATCCACCAGTTCCTGCGGACGGATGCCGTGGACGTCGGCCACGACCATGTCCCAGAACGCCATGCCTTCAGGACGGTTCTCCTGCGACAGATACACGTCGCCAAACGCCTGGGGCAGCACGCTGCACAACACGTCGTGCGTTTCCAAGTCCATTCCCAGATTTGACCACAACTCGTGACGATCGATAGCTTCAGCCATATACGTTCCTCCTTCTCGCGGGCGCATCGCACCCATACCTTGCTTCTCCTGCATGTAACAGGAATGTGTGGCACTCGTTTTGTTCGGCCGCCAACGGACGAACACCACAGCAAGCGCAACACGTTCCTGCTGCACGTATCGTATTCAATTCGCAGAATGAAAAGGGCCCTGTGGGCTTGGGCAGAAACCCGAACTGTCGGGCTATGTTACCGGACCGCTTGCGCCAGAAAAGCAGAACACCGAACGCGCGCAGTCCGATTGTTCACTCATTGTACACCCTTATTGCGCACGGCACCAACACGCTATCGTGCGCATCCCATATGACACCAAAACGCGGCTTCTATCGCATGGAGCGCAACAACGCACACCGAAGCCCGCAGGCAGCGCTATTGCGAGAGCACTTTGATTGGCGCGAGCGACAGCGGGGATATTACACCTACCGGGCACTCGTCGATACAAGCTTGGCAGCCGGCGCATCGCGAAACGTCAATGGTGGCAAGCCCGTTGTCAATCGTGATGCATTCCGCTGGGCACACTTTGGCGCATTTGCGGCATCCGATGCACACATTGGCACAAGCTTCTTTGGCTTTTTTCCCAGTCTGCGTGCTCTTGCATAACACAAACGATGCTTCGTCAACAAGGCTGCGCTCCTGCAAACTGATGAGCCCACGTGGACAAATGGTCGTACAGAGGCCACAGCCCGTACAACGCGTCGTGTCCACCACAGCAATATGATGGGGCAGCAAGGAAATCGCATCGAACGGACAGGTGTTCACGCAATCGCCGAAGCCCAAGCAGCCGAAGGTGCAAGCTGCAGAGCTATAGTTCATGGTGGAGAACACGCGACAGGAAAGCGGACCCCGATAGTGTTTGGCAACATTGATACGGTCGGGCGAGCCGTTGCACGCCACGACAGCCTTGCGCGTCGCAACGTCCGTCTCCTCTATGCCCAGATATTCGGCTAGCTCCTGAGCCACGAGGCTGCCACCGGGCGTACACGCGTTCACCGGCTCGCCTTCCAGAATCGCCTTGGCGTAACCCTCGCATCCAGGATAACCGCAACTCCCGCAGTTCAAACCTGGGAGAATGGCATTCACGTACGACAGGCGCTGGTCTTCCTCCACGGCAAGCGCCCTCGATGCCACGACTAGGATAATCGAACCGCCAAGGCCAATGGCGGCAACCAGGGCGACAGTGAGCAAAATCGAGTTCATGCACGCCCCTTACACGCCAAACAAGTGGTCCACTACGCCCGAAAAGCCCATGAAGCTCAGTGCCACTATGGCTGCAGCCACAAGTGTAATGGGCATACCGCGAAACACCTGGGGCGGTTCGGCTTCTTCGACTCGGCGCCGCACTCCGGAAAACAAAACCATGGCAAGAAGAAAGCCCAGACCCGCGCCCAGGGCAGCAACAAGCGCTTCAAGATAAGAGTACCCTTCGTCGATAGAGAGGATGGCGACTCCGAGCACCGCGCAGTTGGTGGTAATCAACGGAAGGTAGACCCCCAACGAATCGTACAGCGGCGGAAGAAAGCGCTTGAGCACCATCTCGAGCAGCTGCACAAGCGTGGCGATAACGATAATGAACGCAATGGTTTGCAAGTATTCCAAACCCCACGCATTCAGCACCTGCTGCGTAGGCCACGCCACCATCGTGGCAAGCACCATAACCAAAGTGACCGCCGCGCCCATGCCCGCAGCCGAATCGAGGCGTTTCGAAACCCCGAGGAACGGACAGATACCCAAAAACTTCACGAGCACGAAATTGTTCACCAGGATCATGCTGAACAGAATCGCTGCGTATTCCGCCATGCCCTACGCCTCCTTCCCCGTGTTCTGGCATCCCATCGGACAGGATGCGCATGGAGACTCGGACGCGTCCTCCAATGCGGATTCGGCCTTGAAGTCGGCGGGGGAAGCATCGCCAATCGCAGGCCGTGCGCTACGCTGCTCGAACCACACCGATAGCGCTATGAGAAAACCAAGCACTGCAAACCCACCTGCAGGTGTGACCATCACCAGCATCGGCTCGACGAAATCGGGGAGCACTTGAACGCCCAGCAAAGTACCTGCGCCCAGCAGCTCGCGTATGGCCGACATCACAACGAGCGCGCCCGTAAACCCCAGTCCCATACCCAGGCCATCAATCGCCGCCTGACCAGGAGAGTGCTTCGAAGCGAACACCTCCGCCCGCCCAAGCACGATGCAATTCACCACGATGAGCGGCAGGTAGATTCCCAGCGCCTCGTCGAGTGCGGGAAGATACGCCTCGACCGCCATCATAACCAACGTCACGAAACTTGCGATGATGGTGATGAAGGCGGGTATGCGCACCGAAGACGGTATGACGTTGCGCAAGAGCGATACGGCGATTCCCGAACATGTCAGCACGAACGTGGTGGCAATACCCATGCCAACGCCGTTTAAGACCGCCGTGGAAACGGCCAACATGGGGCAGAGCCCCAGCATCTGACGCAGCACGGGATTTTCCACAAGCAGGCCAGCAGAAAACGTGTCGCGCTTGCGCATTGCAGGTGCTGCCACCGGAGAGCTTGAACGCTTCGCCATCACGACACCTCCCCGTACGCTTCCACGGCACAGTTGAACGCATCGCAAGCCGCCTTCGACGAAATGGTCGCACCGCTGATTGCGTCTATTTCTTCCATCTCGAGCGCTCTGGCGGGTTGTCCCGCGAATTGCCCGATGAAATCTTCTTCTGCGATGCGTGTACCCAAACCTGGTGTTTCGTTGTTTTTCATCGCGATCACACGTTGCACGACGCCATCGGCACCAAACGCCACCGCAAGAGGAACCTGGCCGCTATAGCCTTTCGCCTGCGCAATGGCAACGTAGCCCGCGGTCTCGCCCTGCGCATCTTGCGCTTGCACGAAAGCCGTGCATCCTTCAATCGTGCTTTCCGCATCTACGAACTCGATGGCATCCGGCATAAGGTCGCGGTAGGTCTGCTGCTGGCGCTCGTGCGCCGCCTGCGCAGCGATTGGCGCTGTGGCATTGTGCACGAAGCCGAGCAGCACGCCAGCAACGACGCAAATCGCCACCAGCACGACGATGGGCATCGTCGAAGCGAGGGGTGCGCTAGGCCCAGATGCACGAGAGCCCGCATCTCTGCTGTTTGGCAGACTAGGCATCCGCACCATCTCCTTTCTGGCCAGACCGGCTTAAGGGGACCCATCTCCGTTTTTCACGTCCGACGCCTATGGGCACATCGGCCATGTGCGCATCGATGTAGGGCACGAGCAGGTTCATGAGCAGGATGGAGTACGCAACACCTTCGTTCATGTTGCCCCAGAAACGGATAAGGCAGGTTATGACCGCCAACCCCAAGGCGAAAACAACTTTTCCGCGCGCCGTAACCGGCGACGTGGTGTAATCGGTCGCCATAAACACCGCGCCAAGCAGCAATCCTCCACTGAGAATCTGCGCAATCGGATCGCGGCCAGCCAGCAGACTGAAGGCGAACACCGCACCGATGTAAGTCACCGGAACATGCCAGGTAATCGTGCGTGTAACCAGCAAAATCGCCAATCCCGCAACGATCGCCAAAGCACTCGTCTCTCCCAACACACCCATATGGCTGCCCAAGAGCAACTCGACTGGCGCAAGGGACGGGGCCAAAGGCGCTAACGGCGTCGCCGACGAGACCGCATCGACACCAGAGAGCACCACATTAGGCGCGCTGTAGGTGGTCATAGCCACGGGGAACGACACGGACAGCACGATACGGGCAACGATGGCCGGGTTGGCGAAGTTATGACCAATACCTCCAAACAGCTCTTTTACCAGAACGATTGCAACAAACGAGCCGACAACCACCATGTAGGGCGGCAGCGTAGCAGGCACGTTGAAAGCTATCAGCATGCCAGTGACCACAGCGGAAAGATCGCCTATGGTGTTGGGCAACTTGCGCAAGCGGCACCATAGATATTCGAACAACACCGACGAGGCAACCGCAACAGCCACCACCAGCAGGGCGTCCGTGCCGAAAAATGCGATTGCAGCCACCAACGAAGGCACGAGAGCCGCAATGACCGTTCCCATGACTCTGCGCGTAGTGATGCTGCTGAAAATTTGCGGAGCAGGAAAGAGAATGAGGGGCTGATCGGTGTGCGACGCATCGAAACGGTCGGCGTCGGAGCGGGCGGCATCGGGACTAGCCATGTTAGGCCCCCTTTCTCTGCGCTGCGCGCTTCGCCGCCTTGCGGGCAGCCTTCACCTGATCGCAAGCGAGGCGCGTAGCTTGCGTTAGGGGCTGCTTCGCCGGGCAGACGTACGAACACGTTCCGCACTTCATGCACAAATCCGCTGCCAACCTGTCTAAAGCTGCCGCATCGCCGCGCCGATAGGCGTTTTGGATTTCGCGGGGATACAGCTTCATCGGGCACGAGTTAATGCACGCACCACAGCGGATGCAGGCGGTCGTGCGAGGCTTGTCCATCCCCATTTCGCTAAACACCAGAAGGCCGTTGTTCTGACGCACGATAGGATAGTCCCAATCGATCTGCGAGTAGCCCATCATAGGTCCGCCGACGATTATCTTTCGGGCATCCTTCGCCAACCCGCAGAACTCCATGATCTTGCGGATGGGCGTGCCGATGAACACCTCGACGTTTTGCGGATGGGCAACAGCGTCGCCCATCACGGTTATGCGCCGCTTGGTCAACGGGATGCCATCTTGGAGGAACTTGCCGATCATCGACATGGTGGTTACGTTGAACAGCACCACCCCGGCATCCGTTACATGTCCGCCGCGGGGAATGTGACGACCGGTAGCGTTGTGAACCAAGACATGACCCGCCCCTTGCGGATAGCGCTCGGGCAAAACCTCCACCTTGACACGTGGGTCCTTCTCCACGTGCGCACGCATGAAAGCTATCGCTTCTGTTTTGTCCTCTTCGATGCAGAGCAGGGCGCGCTTGACTCCGGACAAATCCAAGCACGTGGTCAGGCCATGCATGATGGTGTCGGGATGCTCCATCATCTCTCGGTAATCGCTGGAAATATAAGGTTCGCATTCCGCAGCGTTCACGAGCCAATAATCGATGTTGGCGAAATCCACGTCCAGCTTAAGGTCGGTTGGAAACCCCGCACCACCCAAGCCAACGATACCGCTGCGCTTCATGGCGTCGAGAAGGCTTTGGTAATCCGTAATAACCGGCGTCTTTACGCCTTCGTCAAGCGCCTGCGCTCCATCTGGTTCGACCACTACAGCGACGTCGGTGTCGCCATTGGAATAAAAGATTTTCCGTATTTCGGTAACCGTGCCCGAAACCGAAGAGAAGATATCCGCCGCCGTACGCGCTTCGGCATGGCCAACAAGCGTCCCTACATCGACATGGTCGCCTTTCGCAACCTGCGGCTGGCACTTTGCGCCAATATGCTGCTGCATCGGCAACACCACAACGTCTGGAAGAGGCATGTAGGTGGTTGCCTGATCGGCAGTCACCTTGTCATGCGGAATATCGGCGCCGCGAAGCTTCCGTGGGCGAAAAAGCGAGCGTATGCGATGTTCTAGCTGTCCGAGCAAAACGTCTTCTCCCGTTTACACTGGTGAAAGTGAGCGATTCTAGCGCCTATGCGACAACACGGAAGAAACGAAATGAACGTGTGGCCCGAAACCATCGGTAAATGGCAGCGGAGGATGCGGTTAATGGCAAACGATATCTCCTCTGCCCCTTCCCCTGCGCTGTGCGAGATGTGACAGAATCTGCGCATCGTCACATGGTCGTGAATCGTTCACGAGCATGTGACGATGTCGGCCAGAGCTTTCACGAGCGCATCTATCTCTTCGGGGATGTTCGCCGGGCAGAAGCTCACCCGCAGCGTCGCGCTGGCCAGCTCTTCTGATACGCCGGCAGCTTGCATCGACAACGGGTGCTTTTCGCGCCATTCACCCTTCACGTTGTGGCGGTTGAAGGTGCACGCGCTTGCGTTCGAGACATAGATACCTCGATCGCTGAGTTGCCTGACCAAGGTGCGGTTGTCTCGCCCGGGAATGGCGAAGCTGACGATGTAGGGCGACCCGTCATCGCGCGAATGCACAACGGCATCCGGGAAGCGCGACCGCAACCCTTCGATAAGCTGGGTTTTCAGTTGAGCGACATGCGCTAACGCACGCTCCCTGTTTTCCATCGCCTGCCGAATGGCCACCGCGAATCCTGCCGCCAGGAAGACCGCTTCGGTGCCGGAGCGCAATCCGCGTTCCTGGCCTCCGCCAAACGCCGTGGTAAACATACGCGTGTCGCTGCGCACATAAAGCGCCCCGATTCCTTTGGGACCGCCAATCTTATGCGATGCCACCGACAGTAAGTCAACGCCCATGTCGCGCGGCCTCACATCCAACTTGCCGAACGCCTGCGTCGCGTCGGTATGCACGAGTGCAGGCGTCTGTCCGTCCACCTGGCGACCGTTCCCCTTCGTGCATTCGGCAATTTCTGCAATCGGAAAGACGTAGCCCATCTCGTTTTGAACCTGCATGACGCTGACTAACTGCGTCGGGTGTTCAAGAGCCCGCTCGAGCGCATCCATGTCGAATGCACCGCCAACAGCGGGAATGTGCTTGGTTTCCCACCCCGCGCGTCGTAATCCGCGCACCGTCCGAGTGACCGATGGATGTTCCAACTCGGAGGTGACTATTGCGCCCGCATCTACCCCGCGTGCTTCAGCTGCACCCCGAATGGCCAGGTTGTTCGCCTCGGTAGCTCCACTCGTGAAGAACACTTCGGCAGGTTCTACGCCCAAAGCATCCGCCAGTACGGCCCGACTTTCCCCGAGCAACCGTTTAGCCGCCCGACCGCGCGCATGGATGCTCGAAGCGTTGCCGTACTCTTCGGCAAGCGCACGTGTCGTCGCCTCAATGGCAGCTGCACACGGCTTGGTCGTTGCCGCATTGTCCAGATATATTTCGCATTCTGAAGCCATAGATATCATTATATTGACCGCGTGACGCACCACGGCGGGTTTTCGGCTATTGGCGGGGAGCACATGGCGCATCGGACGCTCTTGGCGCTACGGCGCCACAACGCAAACCACCCATCGACAATCTTGCTGAACCGCCGCAAGCGGTACGAAAACTCTTCGGTGAAGTTAATATCGGTAAACCACAATATATGTATTATTGCGATACCATTAATGCAAATTATGGCGCACAGCCATTTGCTATATAATAGCTATAGGAACATTTAATACAACCATTTAGAAAGAGAGTTTTCAGCCATGGGACGGGCTAAATACTCGCAGGAAAAACGCGACGAAATAGTTTCTTCTTTCGTCGCTGCAACAATCGACATCATGAAGAACGAAGGCGTCGACGACGTGTCTATTCGACGCGTATCTTCTCGTGCAGGCTATAGCAGCGCTACGCTGTATCTGTATTTCGAAGACCTGAACGAACTTGTTTCGCTTGCATCGGTTTTCTACCTTCGCAACTACGTAAAGGAAATCGCCGAAACCGGAGGCAACGCCAATCGCTCGCTCGAGGAAACATACCGTTACACATGGGACGTTTTCACGCGACATGCGCTGAACAAGCCCGAGATTTATCTGAACCTCTTCTATGGACCCAACAGCGATTCTCTCGACGAAATGGTTCGCGAGTATTACAAGCTCTTCCCCGCCGAGCTCGAAAGCATTCAAGCGCCTCTTCTGGGCATGCTCGAATCAGGCAGCCTGCTTCAGCGTAACATCGCCGTCCTGCGCCCCTACGGTGAAGAACTAGGCTTGTCTGGACAGGAAATCGAACTAGCGAACGAAATCACTGTCGCATATTTCCGTTCACTTCTCGAACGCGCCCGTTTCATGGACCTCAACGACGCAAAGAAACGCGAGTTAACGGACGAATTCATTGAGGGCGCTTTCTTCATCCTGCGCACCAAGTAGCCGAATACCCAAACACCAGCACAAGCACACGTGGGCCGCCCTGCCAAACAGGACGGCCCACAACTTTGAGTGGCTTCGACGCAAGAAGCCGCAGGTGGTCGAAGAGCCAGCGAGGAGGACCCGGGTGCCCCAGGTTCCCGCGCCTTCGGCGCGACGCGTACTTTGGTGCTCGAGCGACGAAACAGTGAGCAAGCCCTCTGGCTTGCTCAGCGCACTCTACGCAACCGAGAGGGAGCGCCCAGCTCCGCTGGGCATGGGGTGCCTCCGCAGCCCGCAGCGTCGAGTGGTTCCGGCACAAGGAGCCGCAGGTGGTCGAAGAGTCAGCGAGGAGGACCCGGGTGCCCCAGGTTCCCGCGCCTTCGGCGCGACGCGTACTTTGGTACGCGAGCGACGAAACAAGCGGGAAGATGGAGTGCCCGGGTCCTCCGCAGAGTCGAGTAGTTCCGGCGTTCGTAGAACGCCGGAACAACCTAGCCGATAAAGCCTGCCTCTTTGAGCAGCTCTTCGGCCTTGTCTTTGTTGGCGTCGCTCATCATAACGAGCGGACCGGTGCAGCCCATGCCAGACTCGGCGTAGATGCCAGCCTTCCACAGCACTTGCACAGCGTCTTCCAGGTCCATGACTTCGATGCCGGGAATCGAGGAGGTGCAGGGCTCCTTCGGCGGAGCAGCAACGGCCTCTTCAGCTTCGGCAGCAGGCTTTGACGATGCCTTGCGCTTTTCGATTACCTTGGCAAGGCCGGCCTTTTCGGCAGCGGCGAATTCGGCAGCAGCAATCTTGAACACACCGCCCTTGACCAGTTCGCCCGCGAACTTCAGGGCGTTAGTGATCAGCGGAGCGCCGGACGCACGGGAGATGATGAGCACGAGTTTGTCGTAGCCCTTGCCGATACCCGGGCCATAGCCGTAGCCCGTGGCTTCGAACGAGCCGCCCGTCTGGAATGCGGAGAGCATCTTGATGAGCACGTTACCCGTAAGCGAGTCCGTAACCAGGATGTCGGGCGTGCCGCGCAGGACGTCGTTACCACGCAGGACGCAGCCGCCGTCGGCACGGGAGGATTCGGCAAAGGTAATCGGATAACCAGCCTCAGCCAACTCCTTCAGCGCCATTTCGCATTGACGGGCGCCATCGACGTTGAGGATACCCACCGTCGGGTTTTCGATGCCGCACGCCTTCGCGGTGATGATGCCGCTGATGGCGTTCAGAATCATGCCCTCGATACGATCGGAGGAAGACGTGCCTGTGGTGTTCGCCACAAACATTTCCTTGCCGAGCGCAGGGGTGATCACACGGCCAACGGTGGACACGCCGATGGGGAACGGGTAATGCATGGTCACTGCGCCGTCGATTTCCTTAGCGCTCAGCAGTTCGTCCATCTTGGCGTGGCCCTCTTCGTCGTCGGCCACTTTGATCGTGGTTACCGCCGGATCTTCGAACGTGCCGATGTACTGCACGTCAATGCCAGCGGCGGCAGCAGCGCGGGCAGCGGCCATGGAGTTTTCTTCACCGTGCTCGCTTCCCATGCCGGTAAGAGCGATCTTCGGGCGTGCGCCGAACTGACCGGTTTCGATCCCGTCGGCCATCTCCATGAAGATGCTCGCAACTTTCTTTTCCAAAGAGCTCATAGATTGGCCCCCTATTCTGCAGCGTCGAGCATGCTCTGAGCGAACTCGCGCATGGCCTTTGCCACCATGCCACGAACTTCGTCTTCGTTTGCGCCGCCGGCGGCAGCTTCCGTTTCACCGCTGTTCTTCTGAATCATGAAGGACACACCATCGAAGAGGTTGGTCAGGCGGCCCAGGAACAGCGAACCCTTGCCGATGATCATGGCGCGGTTGATGTTGCCGGCCATCAGTTCATCGCGCAGGAAGCCAATGGAGGGCACGCCGGAGGGAATGTGACCCTGCGTGGGGGCGAAGCCCATGATGCCGTGTTCCGCAGCAAAGGTGGCGATGTCCGCCTTTTCGAGGTCGCCGTTCTTCACGGCCAACGCAGCGATCATCTTGTAATTGGACGCAGGTACGTCACCAGCACCAGCAGGCTTGGTGATGTCGGGGTTCTGCATTTCGGGGGAGTAGAGGTCCACGTCGGTGAACTTCAGACCCGCGGAAGCGACAGGATCGCCCACAAGCGCCTGCATGACGGCCTGCGGTGCAGAACCAGAGCCAACCTTGTGGCGTCCCAGATGGTCCAGGTCGATTTCGGGATTCACGCCGTCGTTCTGAGTGAGCACGACCGCGAAACCGCCGAGCATGTCTTCGAGGATAGGCATGCCTTTTTCTACATGGCTCTTGCCGTTCATGCCCAGCTTGGCGGTGCACCCGCCAGCAGTGACCACGACGGTCTTGAAAGCGCCCGACTGCACGAGGGCAGCAGCTTCGATGAGCGCATGCGACGGGCCAGCGCAGAACCCGCGGGAGTCAGAACCGGTCGCGTTCACCAGGCCAGCGATTTCAGCAGCAGCCTTGGCGAAGTTACCGCCACCACGCTGGTTCACATCGCCACAAGCCTCTTCGCAGCAGTCGATGACGTACTCAACATCTTCTTTGGAGATGCCGGCGGAGTCAACAACCGTCAGAAGGGCCAGAACCGAGCTGGCCTTGGAAACCAGGTTTTCCAGCATAACGTGAGCGTTCAGGTTCACGTCGATTTCATGAGCACGCTTAACGCAACCGACCAGGTTGCCATCGTATACGAGCGGCTCGGCATGCTCGTTATCGATGGCGTTCTTGATGTCGTCGAGTTCGACGCCTTCCTTCACCTTTTCGACCAGGTCTTCACCGATAACCTTGTTAGCAGCGAAAGCGTCCTTGGCACCGGCAACGAAGCCCTTCTCCAGGTCCACCAGGTCGAACACGTCGCACACCTGCATCAGCAGGTAGAACTCGTCTTCGGGCATGATCTGACCAAATTTGCCGTAACGGTCGGCAACGTCGCAATCCTTGTCGTACCAGGGCTCTTCGACGGCCTTCAGCTCGAGGGGAGTCTTGTTGCCAATGTAGACCTGGTTGGGCCAGTAGGAAACAACCTTATCCCAGCTGCGCAGGTGATTAGGCAGAGCCTTCAGATATTCACTTTCGGGATTGACGACTTTCTCGGTGGTCTGAGTGGAGCCGTTCTCCATGACCATGTCCGGGGTGTGGACCAGCACGTAGCCGGTGCCTTTGATAACGCTCTTCATGTGCGCCTCCGAATTCTTCTTGCGAACCGCAAGGCAAACTTCGAGGCGTGCAGGAACAACGTTGTCATTCTGGCATCCTGCGCTCGATGCCTTCGGTCCATTGGTTTTTTGTCAAAATTCGGGGCGGCAGCGAACCACCGCCCCGTACAGAACTACTTATCCGCGAATGACTTATTCCGGAAGGAATTTGCAGAATTCTTCGCGAATACCGGTCATCTCGTCGATGATGTCATCGACGTCGAGAACCATTTCCATCATGCTAACCTGATCGTCGTAGACGCCTTCGTCGACCTCTGCCTTGATCTCGGGTTCGCAGATGTGGTAGCAAGCGAGTCCCAACTGGACTCCCGTCAATGGACCAGCGAACGTGGGG
>CAMORQ010000031.1 GCA_946623915.1 uncultured Coriobacteriaceae bacterium
TCGTGACCACGATGAGCGACCCTCAGGGCAGCCCGTGCGTCGCCGACCTTGTGCCAACGGATTCGTATCCCGGCCTGTATCCGGTGGGCCGCCTCGATAGGGCGACACGAGGCCTGCTTCTGTTCACCACCGACGGTGAACTCGGGCATGGGCTGCTCCATCCGAGCCACCACGTCTGCAAAACCTACTTAGCGCGCGTCGCCGGCAAACCGTCCGAAAGATCGCTCAGCCGTCTGCGCGAAGGCATCGAGCTCGATGACGGCGTTACCGCTCCCGCCGATGTGGCTGTAGACGATGCCGACGATAAGACCACATTGCTCCGGTTGGTCATTCACGAGGGGAGGTACCGTCAGGTTCGTCGCATGTGCTCCGCCGTAGGCCACGAATGCCTCGATTTGCAACGCATCACGTTCGGTCCTTTGCGCCTCGATGATACCGCTGAGGGCTCCTGGCGCCTCCTTGACGGCCATGAGGTGGCCGCACTCGAACGGGCGGCGGGAAAAGCGTGCTAGAATGAATGCAAGGGATGATTTCGCGAATAGGCATGCTAGGTGAATTCACGTCAGTATTCACATATTTTGGTTGTGGGGCTTGGCCTTATCGGGGCCTCGTTCGCCGCTGCCGTCAAGGAGCATTGCCCTGAATACACCATCGCGGGCTGCGACACCGATCCGCACGCGCGAGAAATCGCGCAAGCCAGAGGATGGGTGGACACTGCGTGCGACGATGCCGAACCTGCCTTTACGGAAGCCCTATCAGGCTCCGACCTCGTTGTTCTTGCCACCCCCGCATCGGCGACGCTGCGCTATCTGGACAAAATAGCAGACGCGCGCTTTCAAGGCATCGTCACCGACACGGCTTCTACGAAGTCGGGCGTGTGCGAGCACGCCGAATCGGTTCTCGAAGATCCTTCGACGTTTATTCCCGGACACCCCATGGCGGGATCCGAAAAGAACGGTATCGACGCAGCTAGGCCGGGCCTTTTCGAGGGGTGCCATTGGATTTTGTGCCCCGACGAGCAAACCGGCGCCGACGCGTTCAGCGCGCTGCACGATCTTCTTACCAGCATCCGCGCACGCGTTATCTCCCTTCCTCGTGAAGAGCATGACAATGCGGTCGCAATCGTCAGCCATGTGCCCCATATCGTCGCATCGAGCCTCGTCGAGCTTGCATGCGAGCATGCTGACGAGCAGGAAACCCTGTTCAAGCTTGCTGCGGGGGGATTCAGGGACTCCACCAGGATAGCTGCGGGGTCTGCGGACTTGTGGACCGGCATATCCTTCGATAACCGCAAGGCGCTCGCAGATGGCTTGCGGGAAATGCAGTCCATTCTCGGACGGTTCCAGACCGCGCTCGATGAAGGCGACCGGGCATCGTTTTCCGACCTTCTCGAAAGCGCTTCGAAGGCGCGCAGGTCGCTTCCTGCAAAGTGGGTTCCCGCCACCGATAGCCTTATGGAAGTGCGCATCCCCATGGAAAACCGCTCCGGAGTCGTCGCTGAAGTCACGACGCTCGCAAGCAAGGCGGGCTGCAACATCATGTCCATCGCAATCGACCACTTAACGGCGCACAGCGCTGTTCTCAGCATGATATTCACCGACGAAGGCGACGTGGGCAGGTTTTCGACCGAATTGGTAAAGGCGGGGTTCAAGGTATCTATGGCACCCCTGACGCATAAGGAGTAGAAGATGGCAAACGATTCACAAACAACAATCATCGAACCGCTTCAGGCACCCATCGACGGATCGACTACCGTTCCTGGCGACAAATCCATATCGCACCGAGCGGTCCTGTTTTCGGCCATGGCTGAAGGCGTGTCGCGCGTCTCGGGCGTACTTGATTCCGACGACGTCAGGTCCACCATCAAGGCCGTGCAAGCGCTTGGCGCCACTGTGTCGCTCGAAAAGCAGATCGATGGCAGCCTTGCGGGCGGCATCACCGGATGGGGCAGTGCGGGTCCGACTCAGCCGGACGGCCCCATCGACTGTGGGAATTCGGGCACTACCGCGCGTCTTCTCATGGGGTCTTTGGCCCCCTGGCCGATAACGGTCGAGATCACCGGAGACGAATCCTTGTGCAAAAGGCCCATGCGCCGCATTACCGCGCCTCTCATGAAGATGGGCGTTTCTTTCGATCCTGCAGGCAAGGAAACGCTTCCCATAACCGAAACCGGAGACAGGGACCTTAAAGCTATCGTCTACGATGCACCTATGGCGTCGGCGCAGCTGAAGACGGCCGTGCTGTTGGCCGGTTTGGGCGCCAAAGGCGAAACGGTGCTCAACGAACCTTCGCCTTCGCGCAACCATACCGAGCTCATGTTGCCCGAATACGGCGCCACGACCACGGCGGCGGAGCGGACCGCATCGGTCAAAGGGCCCTTCACTTTGCAAGCATGCGAAGTCCAGGTGCCCGGCGATCCCTCGTCTGCGGCTTTTCTCGTGTGCGCGGCCCTCATGAAGCGCGGCAGTTCCATTCAGGTCGAAGGAGTCAGTCTCAACACCGCACGCATCGGGTTCACCAGAACGCTCGAGCGCATGGGCGCCGACATCTCCATTTCCCGAGAAGGACAGGCGGGCAAAGAGCCCTATGGCATCATCTCGGCTTGTTACACTCCCAATCTTCGTGGGTGCGAAATTCCCGGGGATAAGATACCGTCGCTGCTCGACGAAGTGCCCGTGCTTTCGGTCGTTGCCGCTTTTGCGCGCGGCATCACGGTGTTCCGTCAGGTAAGCGAACTGCGCATGAAGGAAAGCGACCGCCTGTCGGCCATCATCGAAGGGCTTGGATTGATGGGTGTCGAAGCATGGATGGACGGAGACGACCTTTTCATCGAGGGCCAACCCGACCTCGAGGTTCCCGACGGCATCGTGTTCGACTCGAAAAAAGACCACCGTCTCGCCATGACGTGGGCGCTTGTGGGCCTGTGCGGCAACAAGCCCGTTACGGTATCGAATTTCGACTCGATTAAAGTCAGCTTCCCGACATTCCTCGATTCGTTGCAAAGGATGACACGATGATCGTTGCCATAGACGGACCATCGGGAGCAGGGAAATCGACCGTTGCCAAGGCGGTCGCCTCCAAACTCGGCTTTTCTTGTCTTGACACGGGCGCAATGTACCGTGCCGTAGCCTGGCGGGCGCTCAAGGACGGTGTCTCTTTCGACGACGCGGCCGGTCTTGGCCGAATCGCGCGAGAATGCCCCATCGAATTCGGCATGATGCCCGGAGATCCGCTGCCAAGTACTGTTTCCATTGATGGAGCAGATGTTACGATGGCGATCCGCACGGCCGAAATCGACAAGGCGGTCAGTCCCGTTTCCGCCGAGCCCGCGGTGCGCGATGCGCTCGTCGGACAGCAGCAGCGCATCGGTCGCACCGGCAACTACGTAGTCGAAGGGCGCGACATCGGCACCGTGGTGTTTCCAGGCGCCGAAGTGAAGGTGTTCCTCACGGCAAGCGCCGAAGAGCGCGCGATGCGCAGGGTTAAGCAAAACGCCGAACGCGGCGTCGGATCGACCGACTACGAAGCGGTCCTTGCCGATATTCGACGACGCGACGAGTACGATTCGACGCGGGCTTCTTCCCCCCTTAAGGCTGCCGAAGACGCCATCACCATCGATTCGACCGATATCAGCATCGACGATGTCATCGATCAAATCTGCGACCTTGCGCGCGAGAGGGCGGTCTAGTGATGTTTCTCTCTCGAGAAGAGATGTTCGACAGAAGTCTTGGGGGGAAAGACAGAAGCAACGAAATCCCGCACTGGTGCGGAAACATCATGTACGTCATTGTGGCTTCTGTTCTGAAGCTGTTTTTCAGATATCGAGTAGATAACCGGGAGACTCTGCGCGCGTTCAAGGGAAAACAGGGTGTGGTGGTTGTGTGCAACCACACGTCTTTTTTCGATGTCGCGTTCCTTTGGTGCTCGGTGCGTCCGAGCCAGTGGGTGCGCTTGATGGCCCGAGACAACCTTATGGAAACGGCGCACGGCTTCGGAGGACAGCTTATGGCGCGTGCGGGCGCCTTTCCCGTCAAACGGAACACCGCTGACCGGACTTCGCTCAAAAGGGCGGCCCGCATGCTGAAGAACGGGGAAGTGGTGGGCATCTTCCCAGAGGGCACGCGCAGAGGGAAGGGCTCGCAGACCCCTTCGCTTCACGCAGGCGCTGCGCTGATTGCCAAGATGGGTTCCGCACCCATCCTTCCGGCTACAGTGCGCAACGCCGAATACATAAAGCAGCACGGTCAACGTGTGCGGTTCCCTAAGGTGAGCGTTGAATTCGGCCGTCCCGTTTCATTCGAATCCTTTTCGTTTCTGCCCAAGGAAGACCGGCTGGAAGGATGCACGTGGTTCGTCATGCGCGAATGCTTCGCCCTTTCCATGCGTTGTCCTTCCGATCAGGTTGACATGAAGGTCCTTTTCCCCGAGACGAAGGATTACGCCCCTTTGTTCGAAGGAGTGACCATACCCACTGCGCTTCCCGTGCACGAATCGTCGGACACGGAGGAATGATGGACGTAGTTCGAAGCGATTGCGCAGGGTTCTGCTACGGGGTCAAGCGCGCCCTCGACATCGTGCTCTCCGTTTCCGACGGCGCTAAAAGCGTTCAAACGCTCGGCGCGCTGATACACAACCCCACGGTGGTCTCCCAGCTCGAGGCCCGTGGCGTGTCCGTGGCCAAATGCGTGGAAGACGTCGCAGGCGACGTTGTCGTCATACGAAGCCATGGCGTTACTCCCGACATTGCTGACGAGTTGGCTCGGACAGGCGCCGAAGTGGTCGATGCCACGTGCCCCCATGTGCTCCGTGCGCAAAAAGCCGCCCATAAGCTTTCTTCGGAAGGGATGAGGGTGCTCATCGTGGGAGAGGAAGGGCATCCTGAAGTAGATGGTCTACTAGCATGGGCAAAACGTGGGGGAAGCGATGCGTTCGTTGTTGGATGCGGCGAAGATGTGCCGGCAGACCTCAAAGGGCCTGTCGGGATCGTCGTCCAGACAACGCAGATCACTCGATGCCTTGAGGAAGTGTGCGATGCGCTTGACGAACGTGGCGTTTCCTACGAGCTGTGCAACACAATATGCTCTGCAACGAGCGAGCGTCAGGATGCCGCGTCTTCTCTGGCAACGAGCGTTGACGCTATGGTCGTCGTGGGCGGGAAGAACTCTTCGAACACCATGCGTCTCTTCGAGATATGCCAGAAGGCCGCTCCTGTCGCGTTTCACGTCGAATCTGCGGCAGAACTGCAGTGTTCATGGTTTTCCGGAATGGAGCGCGTGGGCGTTACCGCCGGAGCCTCCACACCTGACGACCAAATCGAACAGGTTGTGGAATGTTTGCTAGCTTGGTAGCAGATTATTTCGCAAACTCCCAAAAAAGTTACAATTGAACTATCAATCGTTCTATACTTTTCAACGCAATACAAACGGAGCCATTAATTGATTCTTGCTTTTAATTCCTACATATACCGGGCTTTGGCGTGTCTTTTCGCGTGTTGCATCTGTGCGCTCTTGGCGCCACCTTCCGCGTTCGCGGTCACTTCTGAGGAAATGTTCGCCGAGGCGGAAAGCATCATGCGTCAAATCGACGTCCTTCAAACGAACATCAACGAAGAGTACGCCAAATACGACGCTGCACTCGCCGAGCAGAAAAGCGCCACCGACGCCGCCAGCGAAGCTCAGGCCCGCATCGACGAAGAGCAGGCACGTATGGAACAGCTCCAGGAAAAGCTTTCCGCTTGCGCCACCAACATGTACAAGACCGGTGGATCCACATCCTTCATCGATGTGATGCTCGGCTCTTCCACGTTCGACGAATTCTTGAACAAATGGGATGCGTTCAACTCCATTTCGAACCAGGGAGCTACGTTGGTTCAGCGTGCGAAGACCGCCAAGGCCGCGCAGGAAAGCGCCAAGGCCGAATACGAGCAAGCTGCCGCCCTGGCATCTGAAAAGATGGCCGAAGCAGAGCGTGCGCGCACGCAGATTGAAAGCAACCAGGCCGCTCTGCGCGAAGAAGCCGAGAAAATCTCCAAGGAAGCCGCCGAGTTGCAGGCCCAGGAAGAGCTCGAGCGAGAAGCCGCACGGCTTGCAGCAGCAGCTGCCGAAGCGGCAGAAAAAGCGCGCGCCGAACGCGAAGCGGCTGCCAGGAAAGGTACAGGAAGCCTCGAGATTTCGGGAAGCGAAATCTTGCAGCATCCTTGTCCCGAAGGCACTCCTTCTAGCCCGTTCGGCTGGCGCGATTTCAACGGCGGATCGTTCCACATGGGATACGATATCGCGGCCCGTGAAGGCACTCCCTACTGCGCTGCCGAGTCCGGCACGGTCATACATGCGACCAACGACGGCGGCTACAACGGCGGCGCAGGCAACTGGGTGGTCATTGCCCATGGGAACGGCATGGTCACCAAGTACATGCATTCCTCAGAAGTCTATGTGAAGGTCGGCGACCGCGTCGAGCGTGGCGACGTCATCGGAGCCATCGGCAACACGGGCCAGTCCTTCGGCGCTCACCTGCATTTCCAAGTCGAGTTCGATGGCGTAGCGGTCGATCCTACTGCGTTCTTGTAAGAGGTGGCATGGTCGCCGGAGCGCGCATTGCCGATGTGATTCCCCAAAGCCCCGCTGACATTGCGGGGTTTTCTGCAGGGTGCACTTTGTTTCGGGTCGATGGCGAGCCTATCCGCGATATCATCGATTGGTGGTGGCATGCCGATGGGGATCAGATGCAGGTGGAGGGCGCCGACCCAGTTGGCCATCGGCTCTGCGTCGAACTTGAACGCGATTTCGGTCAGGACTGGGGTTTCGTTTTCGATGGCGTGCTGTTCGACGAACCCTTACGATGCAGGAACGCGTGCACGTTTTGCTTCATGGACCAGCTGCCCGCCCACATGCGCCCCACCTTGACGTTCAAAGACGATGACTACCGGCTCAGTTTCCTTCAGGGCAATTTCGTCACCTTCACCAACCTCGATGACACCCATGTTGCCCGTATAATCGAGCAGCATATTTCTCCTCTTCGCTACTCGTTGCATGCCGTCAGCCCGGCGGTGCGCCAGAAGTTGATGGGCAAGCATGCCCAGCAAGGCCTCGACCGTGCGTGCGAGCTGCTCGCTGGTGGAATCGAGCTCCATGCGCAGATAGTCCTGGTGCCGGGTGAAAACGACGGAGACGAGCTAAGGCGTACCCTTCAGTGGGCGCTCGGCCAACCTGGAATCGCCAACGTCGGTATCGTTCCTCTGGGGTCCACGAGCCATCAGATGCGTTTCGACAGAAGCTTTGATGCACCCGACGAGGCGCAAGAAGTACTGGGCATCATCGACGAGTACAGTGCTCGCGCCATGGAGCAACGTGGCTACGCCTGGGTCTACGCAGCTGACGAATTCTACTGCAACGCATACCCGGATTCACTGCTGGAAATGCTTCCTCCCGCCAGCCATTACGCTTCCTTCGACATGTTCGAAGACGGCATAGGGATGGTGCGCGCCTTCGTCGACGATTTTGCCGCATCCAAAGCATTGCTCGAGCGCACGCACGATGTGCTCGAAGCGAGCCGCCTGCAGGTCCTGTTCGTCTGCGGGTGCGCGCAAAAGGCTTTCTTTGCCCCTCTGCTCGCGCAGAGCCCTTGTGCATCGTCGATCAAGCCCCTCTACGTTCCCAACCGATTCCTCGGAGGAAACGTTAACGTCACAGGACTCGTCTGCGGCGCGGATATAGTGCGGGAACTGCGCGACATAACAGACGATGCTCGGGAGAACACGCTTGTTGTTGCGCCCAAGGTCATGTTCAACTCGGCGGGGGTAACCCTCGACGATATGGGGGTAGATGACTTGAGCGCCGAAGGGGGCATGACCGTCCACGTGGTATCATGCCAACCATCGGATTTCTTATCCGAAATCGTTTCGCTTGTTTCCCAGAGGGAGGTGCAATCTTAAATGTCGCAGTACATGGTCGCCGTAGTTGGTCGGCCCAACGTCGGCAAATCGACATTCGTCAATCGCATCGCCCAGGCTGACGAAGCGATCGTCCACGAGATGCGTGGCGTAACACGGGACCGGTCCTACCACGAAACCGACTGGAACGGAACCACTTTCACGCTCATAGACACGGGCGGCATTGAAGTCGGAGGCGACGACAGCTTCCAGGCTTCCATCACTTCGCAAGCTTTCTCCGCTGCCGACGAATGCGACCTTATCGTGTTCCTCGTGGACGGGAAGACCGGCATAAACGCCGATGACGAAGCCGTCGCGCGCCTGCTGCGCAGAAGCAAACGCGAAGTCGTGTTGGCTGTTAACAAGATGGACAACCCAGCTGATTCCGATGCGCTCTACGAATTCTACAACCTCGGCCTCGGAGATCCGTGGCCCATTTCATCGTTGCACGGCCATGGAACCGGCGATCTTCTCGACCATATCGTCGAATCGCTTTCCGCCTTGCCATCGCGCGAAGAAGAGCAGGAAGACACCATCGACATCGCGATCATAGGACGCCCTAATGCTGGGAAGTCTTCTTTGACCAACGCCCTTTCCAAACAGGAGCGCTCCATTGTCAGTGACGTTGCGGGAACGACGCGCGATGCCATCGACACGCTCGTCCATCACGATGGCCGCGCATACCGCATCGTTGACACGGCTGGTCTGCGGCGCAAAAGCCAGATCGACGAAGATGTTGAATATTACGGGTTCGTCCGCGCCATGCGAGCGATAGACCGCTGCCACGTCGCATTGCTCGTCATCGACTCTTCTTTGGGAATGACCGATCAAGACCAGCGAGTAGCCGGTTTCGCTGCAGACCGCGGATGCGCCATGGTGATCGTCCTGAATAAATGGGATCTCGTCGAGGGCCCGGAGGCAAAGGAAGCCATACGTGAGCGGATCGCCGATCGGATGGGCTTCGTTTCGTATGCCCCCGTGGTGGCCATTTCGGCTTTGACGGGAAAGAACGTGTCTCGTATATGGTCGGCCGTCGACGGAGCCTACCAATCGTATGTCGGAACGACTTCGACCAGTTCGCTTAACAGCTGGCTTCAGGAGATACGTGATTTCGGCCACAGCATAAGCAAAGGGAAGAAGATTCTGCGGATCAAATACGTCACGCAGACTTCGACCTGCCCACCGGAATTCACGTTCTTCTGCAACCACCCCGACTTAGTCGACGACAACTACCGCCGCTACCTTGAAAACAGACTTCGAGCGAAATACGATTTCGCCGGCACGCCCATCAGGCTGAAATTCAAGAAGAAAGACTGACGGCCATGCTCTATCTAGGTTTTGCGCTCGTTGGCATTCTTTCGTTCCTGCTCGGATCGATACCTTTCGGCATTGTCATCGGCAAATTGCTGTACAAGAAGGACATTCGGGAAGTCGGGTCCGGCAACATCGGCACCACGAATGCTATTCGCGCCTTGGGCAAGGCGGGTGGATACGCCGTTTTCGTCCTCGATTTCGGAAAGGGCCTTGCTTCAGGTTTCATCGCGCTTGCTCTCTGGTCGGCGTTTGGAGGAGATGCACCCGGTTCGGCATTTCCCGCACAGGCCGATTACCGAGCCCTGTCGTTTTTCGCGTGCACGCTCGGCCACATTTTCAGTCCTTGGCTGAAATTCAAAGGTGGCAAAGGCATCGCGGTTGCCGTTGGATGCCAGTTTTCGGCGTTCGGTCCTGTCTGGGCAATTCTCGAACTGTCTATTTTCGCTGTTCTTGTTATCGCGACCCGCTACGTTTCCGTTGGCTCGATTGCCGCGGCTTCGGCATGCGTCGTACTTTCCTTCATCGTTTTCGCGGGGCACCCGGTTGCCATCGCGCTGGCGGCGATTTGCGGATCGACCGTTGTGTGGGCGCATCGCGAAAACATAGGACGGCTTATGCGCGGAGAAGAGAATCGCATAGGGAAGAAGAGCAGCTAATCGTAAACAGAGGAAAGGAAGCGAACCGTGCCTGCGCCAACGTACTTCGTGTACCAAACACCAGTCGGCCACATCACGCTTGCTTCTGACGGGACTCACATAACCAACCTTGCGTTCGGGGAGTTCGAATTCCCCTGCACGCACGCGGCCTCTTCCCTTACGAACGCTGCAGCAAACCAGCTCCAGGAATATCTTGCGGGCAAGAGAACCGTGTTCGATCTGCCCCTTCTCGCTAAAGGCACCGACTTTCAGCATGCCGTTTGGGAAGCCGTTTCGCGCATACCTTATGGGCAAACAAGATCTTACGGCGATATCGCACAGGCGGTAGGCAACCCGAAAGCGACGAGGGCGGTAGGCCTTGCGAACAACCGGAATCCGCTCCCCATTCTTGTTCCCTGCCATAGGGTAATCGGCGCAAACGGCAAACCTGTGGGCTACGCAGGAGGCCTGAAGGTAAAGGAATTCCTGCTGAATCTTGAGCATGAGCATTCCTGCTAGCGCCTATTCGACTTCTTTGGGATACAATCGATACGAAGATTGAAAGGAATGCCATGTTCCAGGACACGCTTGTTTCCCCATCGATTCTTTCGGCCGATTTTATGCGGCTTGGCGAAGAAGTTGACGCGATAACTTCAGCTGGTGCAGACTGGATCCACTTCGACGTGATCGACGGGTTGTTCGCGCCCAACATCACCGTCGGCGTGCCGGTGCTGAAATCGATGATGCGCTCTGCCCGTTTGCCCGTGGACGCTCACTTGATGGTGAGCGACCCTCTTGATAAGCTGCCGTGGTTCCTTGCGATGAAACCCGATTACGTGACCATCCATTGGGAGGCGCTAACACCTGGCGATCAGGAGCGAGAAGCGCGTTTGGCCGCAGGTCTTATACGCGAAGCAGGGTCGCATCCCGGCATTGCGATAAAACCGGACACCGACCCGCTGGCCATTCAATCCACGCTTTCTCTATGGGATATGGTTTTGGTCATGAGTGTGTTCCCAGGTTTTTCGGGGCAATCGTACATCCCCGAATCGGCCGAGCGCGTTCGGTGCGCCGTGGACGCTTGCCGTGCTGCCGGATGCTCACCGCTTATACAGGTTGATGGGGGGATCGATGCAACAACGGCTCCGCTAGTCGCCGAAGCCGGTGCCGATGTCCTGGTTGCGGGAAACGCGGTGTTCGGTGCAGACGACTATGGGCAAGCCATCAGCGCCATGCGGCATGCGGCCGACACCGCACACGCCAAGAGGGATGACCGCTGATGGGGGAGCGGGTGTACCTGGATTACGCCGCCACGTCGCCGCTTTGCGCTTCTGCCGCCGCCGCCCTGGCTCCGTTCGTGGCTTCGGGGTCCGGTCGGCCCGAGGCGTTCGCAAACGCCAATTCGCTTCATTCCGATGGACGGTCGGCGTTCAGAACCATGGAAGATTCCCGTCAATCCGTCGCGCGCATCCTCAATGCCCGACCAGACGAAATCGTTTTCACAAGCGGTGCGACGGAAAGCGATTTCTTGGCTCTGGCGGGCATCGCTGCTGCTGCACGGGATCGCGTTGCCGTGCCGCATGTAGTCACTACGACCATCGAACACGACGCGGTGTACAACTCCGCTCGTACCCTCGAAAAACTCGGTATGGCACGTGTCTCCTTCGTCGACCCGCGCGTCGATGGTCATATCGATCCAGCTTCCATAGAAGCCGCCATGACCGACGACACGGTCCTCGTTTCCGTGATAGCCGTGCACAACGAAACGGGCGCCGTAAACGATTTGGCGTCCATCGGTGCGCTCGCGCACGAACGCAATGCGCTGTTTCACACCGATGCGGTGCAGGCGCTCGGCAAAGTCCCTTTCGACTTGTCCGCGCTTCCTGTTGACGCCGCGAGCTTTTCCGGGCATAAAGTCTGTGCGCCCAAAGGTATCGGCCTGCTGTATCTGAGGAAAGGGACCCCGTTTTCTCCGCTCGTCGTCGGCGGGGGACAGGAGGGCGGCCTGCGAGGCGGCACCCAGAACGTATGCGGCATGGCGGCTTTCGCCGCAGCGCTCGAATCCGCATGCTCGGATGACGATGCCCTCGCTGGTGAACGCGCACGCCTTTCGTCTCTGCGCGATAGGCTCTATGATGCGCTTGCTTCCTACGACGGCGTCTTGGCGACGGTGCCCTGCGCGCCTGGGTCGGCAGAATATGCGCCCCATATCG
>CAMORQ010000032.1 GCA_946623915.1 uncultured Coriobacteriaceae bacterium
TTGAAAGGGCTGTTGAAGAAGTCGTAGAAGGAGCGGCGGCGGGCGATGGCATGCGTTGTTAAGGGCAGCGGCACGCCAGTGCCTCGCCGCGCCCCGCGCCGCTTCTATGACACGGGGCGGTATCGCGCGCTTTAGATAGCGCGCTCAAGGGCGATGGTTGGGTAATCGCCCGTCTCGTCGGGACTTCCCGCTTCGGTAAAGCCCTGGGCCTTCCAGAAATGCACGGCGCTTTCGTTTCTTGCGGGAGCCACCACGCGAAACGCGGTATAGCCTTGGGCCTGCATCGCCGCGCGTACGTCTGCGAAGATCTGGCTGCCGATGCCTTGTCCCTGAAGGTCCGCCGCCACCATGAACCACCCGATAAACGCACATGTTTGGCTTGGATACCCGCAAATCAAATCGAGCACCGCGACCAAATCGTCGCCATCGAAGAAACCCACACAATGCTTTGAATTCGGGCCCGCCCCGTCGGGGGCACGGGTAATCACTTCGGCGAGCTGCGCACGTGTTGGATGCAGTCCTATGCTGCGGTAGTAACGCCTGTTGCCCCGCGCAAGATGGTACACGTCTTCGATATCGGCCTCGGTTAAGCGCCGTACATCGAAATCGGTGCCGAGCGATTGAACGTCGAGTGCGGGAACGCCTGCCGCGCGCGCCGAAGCCATGCCTGCCGCCTCCGGGTCTTCCCCTGGCGCAGCAGCAAGCATCTCGCGATCAAGCACCTGGGAAAACTGCGTTTCAAACAGGTTTGCGTATATCCCACCCTGCGCCAAAAGCTCGTCGTGTGTGCCCGACTCGGCAACCACGCCATCCGACACCACCAGGATGCGGTCCGCCTTAAGGATGGTAGACAGGCGGTGCGCGATGACCAAACTCGTACGGCCCACCATCATCTGTTCGAGCGCCGACTGAATAGCTGCTTCGGAAATTGAATCGAGCGCACTCGTTGCTTCGTCGAGAATAAGGATTTTGGGGTCTTTCAGGATAACGCGCGCGAGGCTGATGCGCTGCTTTTCTCCACCCGAAAGCTTAAGCCCCCGGTTGCCCACTTGCGCGTTGTAGCCTTCGGGCAACGATGCGATGTAGTCGTGAATGTTGGCAATGCGGCATGCGCGTTCGACCTCTTCGCTCGTCGCGTCCTCGCGCGCATAGCGCAGATTGTCCATGATGCTTCCGTTGAACAGGTACGCTTCCTGGGTGACCATGCCTATTTGTTCGCGCAGATAGGTCAGGTCGAAATCGCGCACATCCACCCCGGCGACCTTCACCGAACCGGCGGCGACGTCGTACAAACGCGGGATCAGGTTGACCACTGTCGATTTGCCCGAACCGGAAGGGCCGACGATCGCATACATCGCCCCACCGGGAACCGTGAAACTAACGTCGCGCAGAATGTTGCGTTCACCGTCGTAGGAAAAGGCCACGTGCTCGTAAGAAATAGGCTGTTGCTCAACATTGGGCGTTGCGCCGTTTTCGGGCGACGAGATGGTGTTTTCACGGTCGAGGTAGTCGAAAATGCGGTTGAACAACGCCAGCGAGCGTGTAAAACTGACCTGTAAGTTCAGCAGGCTTTCGACCGGTCGGTAGAGGCGGTTGACCAGTGCGACCATCGCCGTTACCGTTCCCACCGTAAGCGCAGGGTCTATGCGGTCGATAATCAGGACGCCACCCGCAAAATACAAAAGCAGCGGTCCGAGCTGCATGAACATTCCCATCGCAACCGCAAACAGCGCGCCGGAGCGCGTTTCTTTCATCGACAGGCGCGTCACGTTTTCGTTTGCGTCGTTGAATCGGGCGAACTCGCTTTCTTCGCGCGTGAACATCTTCACCAAAAGCGACCCCGACACCGAAAGAGACTCGTTGATTATCTGGTTCATTTCGTCGGTGGCCGTTTGAGTGAGCCCAGCGTATTTCAACCGCGCGCGCCCTGCACTACGCGTCGGCAAAATGAGCAGCGGCACAACCGCCAAGCCCACCAACGCCAAAAGCCAGCTCATCGTGAACATGGCCACAAGCGTCGTGACCACCGTCGCAATATTTCCCACAGCCTTTGAAAGCGTGCCCGAAATAACCGAACTCACGCCTGAAATGTCGGTATCCATGCGCGTGATGATGTCGCCCTGTTTTTCGGTAGTGAAAAACGAATGGGGCATGGACTGCAGGTGGGAGAACATCTCGTTGCGCATGTCGTAAATGATTCTTTGCGAAATCCAGGCGTTGACGTAGTTTTCCAACATGCCGATCAACTGGCTGGCAAACATAGCTGCAAGGGCAATGAGCAGCAGCTGGACGAGGAAGCGCAAGTCTTCGCCGACCAAAGCTTCGTCCACGATGCGCCCGGTGACAATCGACGGCACCAGTCCAAGCACTGCCGAAGCGATGATGACGACAAACACAAGCAGAAACTGCAGCCAGTACGGCTTCAGGTACGAGAAAATCCGCCCGAGGAAGGCGCGGGTCACCCTTGGCGCCGTGGCCTTGTCTTCTTCGCTTAATACTTGTGGTCCAAAATGACCGCCGCGTACCGCCATGCCGATGCTACCGGTGCCCGTCGGTATCCACGTCGAGCGCTCTCGTTTTCACATGCTCCATCTGCATAGCCCCCATCCTCTGCATTGCCTGCCGTTTTCGCTATTCGCACACCCAATGGTTCACGGCCACGCTCTCGAGCGCAGCCTCGTCGACATCGCATCCCAAGCCGTAGGGGTGCTGCGCATCGTTGATGCGCAGCACGCCGCCCCGAAGCGCAAAGGGCGGATCGCACACATCGACCGTAAAATAGCGCGAACTGTCGCTGATGTCACCCGCGAGGTTCACCCCAGGCAGAAGCGCCAACACCGCATGCAGGCGTTTGGAGATACCCGTATCGTACATGCCTCCCGGCCACACTTCGATACCGCGTTCACGAGCCCACTTGTAAAACTCCAGTGTGCCGGACAGCCCACCGAACTTGCCGATCTTCAGCGCGGCGCAGCGCAATTCCGGATGCGCCTCCAACACGCCTTTCAGCTGTTCGCTGTTCGTCCAGCTTTCGTCGAGGCACACGCGCATACGCAAATTGCCCTGCAGGCGAGCCAGGCGATCAAACAGGTCGGTCGGTCCGACAGATGGCCTGTGCGAGGGGTCGAGTGGTTCTTCAATGCATTCGATGTCGAAATCGTCGAGACGTTTGAGCACATCTATCTGCGCGTCTTTGTACGACTGGTTGGCGTCGAGCATCAGGGTGAGGTTGGGATGGGCCGCCCGCACCGCCTCAACCACCTTTAGGTCGTAACCCGGTCGTATCTTCAGCTTCACGCGGCGATACCCGTTTTCAACCGCCGCATTGACCGTTGCAAGAATCTCGTTCGGCGACCCCACACCGGCGACGGCGCCGCCGTGCACGCATCCTGCCGGCAACTCGTGCAGCGCGCCTTCCTCCGTGGCATATTCGCGCGCGCCAATCAGTTGTCTAATGGAGCGCCTGCGCACATGGCCATACAGATCCCATATGGCCGTTTCGAGCGCCGAACAGGCGAAAGGATGCTCGCTTGCACCGGGGGCGTTTTCAAACAACGCACCTGCATCTCCCGGATGCAACAGAGCACGACCCACCAAAAGGGGGCCAAGCAAATTGCAGATGAGGGGCAAATCGTCGGCAATGGTTTCCGGCAGATACCAATCGGTGGCGAACGCGCTGCATTCACCTATGCCGGTGCGTCCCTCTTGGTCGGTAAGCCGCACGATAACGCATTCGCGCTCGCGCAGCTTGTGCTTCGCCGTGCGGATGGGCGACACAAGCGGCAGTTTCACCTGCCACACGTCGACTTTCTCTACTTGAATTCGCTGGTTCCACGTTCGTTCGAGCGTACCGGCGCCCACTTTTCCGACACCTGTGCGGGGGAATTCGTCCACAACCACGAACTGGTCGGGCAAGTACAGGGGCGACGTGACCATCGCAAGACGGTTTCTTAGTTCGTCGGCGAAATAGAATTTGTTGAACCCGGGGCGCGAGGATGCATCCGCCGCTTCGACAAACGCTACCGGGCGCCTTCCCCACGTGCTGCTTTCGGCACCGAATACATGAGCGTCGGTCACCCCTTCCACCGCTAGAATCTTGTCACGTATTTCGGCTGGGTAGACGTTTTCGCCTCCGGAAACGAACATGTCCGACGACCGTTCGGTAACCTCGATTTTCCCGTCGACCATGTGCGCGCGGTCTCCGGTAAGAAAGAAGCCGTCGGCAGTGAACGCCGCCTGTGCGTTCAGATAGCCTTCGATTACGCCGGGACCCCGCACGCCGAGCTGGCCAAATCCGTCTTCGCCAGGCGTGACTACACACGCCTCGTAACCGTCGAGCAATTCGAGCCGGGGCAATCGGGCATCCTGCACGAGCGCGTTGGCCACCTGCGAGCACGTTTCGGTCATGCCGTAGCTGATGTACACACGTGCGTTTTGCCCCAGCGCGCGATTAAGCGTCGCCTGGTTGGGCCTCGATCCACCCAGAAGAATGCATTCGTATGATGAAATCGCCTCCGACATGGGGCCCCCAGAGGGCGAAGGCGCATCCTGCGCGGGCTGAGCAGCCCGAGCGTTGTCGAGGTCGGGAGATGTCTGTTCGTCTTGCGCGCCATCTGACGTATCGAAGCCTTCGGCAACCGTCGAATCTGCGCCCTGGGCGCCTGCTTCGCCGCCCTCGCCTTGCTGCTGCCCGTCGTCTACCGCATCCTCCTGTACCGCACCCGTCCCGGCCGCTTCACCCGCGACCGGCGCAGACGCCTCGTCCGAATCTGGCATAAACGCATCCTCGGCGGCCGCAGATGGCGCCTGCGTTTCCGCCTCCACAACGCTTAGCATGTCCTGAAGCATCTTATCCACTACCGATATGTGGGTTGCCCGATACATGTTCGCGTCGGAAAGCACCTTGCGCGCGTCGAACCTGCGGTACAGCAGGAACGCATTGCGATTGAGCACCGACCTGAAAAACACCTGCAGGCCACCCACATGATATGCCGGAAGCGCCAGCTGCCACACGCCTTGTCCTTCGGTGTTAAGACAGCTGTTGCTTGCCCGAGCTGCCCCCTGCAAGCGCTCCCACGAAAGCGCAGCTGCCTTCGGCCTGCCCGACGTCCCCGACGTGAACATGATCACAGCATCGGCCAGCTCGTCGAACGCGCCCACACCGCGACGCGCCCACTGTGAAAGCTGGTTGCGGGTACCGGGCCCTGCCTGCGCCGCTTCTGCCACCAAGGCAAGCGCCGTCCTCTCGTCGAGCGTAGGCAGGTGCACCAATCCGCGCACGCGGCGTATTTCTTCGATACGGTCACGTTTTTCGGATTCGGTTAAACGCGCATTCAGCATGACCAGGGAAAATCCGCCGTATGCGGCAGCCACCAGCGTGTAAAACAGCGCCGGACAGTTGTCCATGTCCACAGCGCACACGCCGCCCCGCTCAACATGCTGGGCCTCCAGTTCGCGCGCGAGCCAAACGCCGCATGTACGCAGTTCCCAATAGGTAACAGAATGCCCCGTTTCGGCGTCGAGGAAGCACACGAAATCCTGGGGCTCTGACGCACGCGATTCGATGAAAGCAGCAAAGTTGTTCGAATTAGGTATTGGCATTGGTCGCTTTCGGTTTTGAATGGAAGTCCTGCATCATATTTGTTTGATTCGTTCGCGCTGCAATTCCTGAAAGCCGATACGGGCCATTCATCCGACCAGGCAACACGTTGCATGCGAACAGCGCGCCGCACATGCACGCAGCGCTTCGCCCGATGAATGAATCCCTAAGGGAATTTAGGGTATTTGGAGAAATCGGGTGCCCGCTTTTCTTTGAAAGCGTCGCGTCCTTCTTTCGCCTCGTCGGTAGTGTAATAGAGCATCGTGGCGTCACCTGCCAACTGCTGTAAACCGGCCAGGCCATCGGTGGCGGCATTGAAGCTGGCTTTCATGAAGCGTAGAGCCGTCGGGCTCCATTGCAGCATTTCACGCGCCCAAGCCACGCATTCCTCTTCCAAATCATCGAAGGGAACTACTTTGTTCACGAGCCCCATATCCAAGGCTTCTGCGGCGCTATACTGTCGGCAAAGGTACCAGATCTCACGCGCTTTCTTCTGGCCGACCACCGCCGCCAGATAGCCTGCGCCGTAACCTGCGTCGAAACTGCCCACCTTAGGGCCTGTTTGGCCGAACTTGGCGGTTTCTGCGGCAATCGATAGGTCGCACAGCAAGTGCAGCACATGTCCGCCGCCGATGGCATAGCCGTTGACCATGGCTATGACCGGCTTGGGGACTACGCGGATCAGCCGCTGAAGATCGAGCACGTTCAACCGCGGGATCCCTTCTTCGCCCACGTATCCGCCGTTGCCGCGTATCTTCTGGTCGCCGCCGCTGCAAAATGCCTGGTCGCACGGTTCGCCGTCGTGGTTTGCACCTGTAAGGATGATTACCCCGATGCCAGCATCGTCACGCGCACAGGAAAACGCGTCGAACAGCTCGACGTTGGTTAGGGGCGTAAAAGCATTGCGCCGTTCGGGCCTGTTGATGGTTATCTTCGCAATGCCATCGAGTGTTTCGTAGATTATTTCGTTGTAGGTTTTACCCGGTTGCCAACCCTGCACACCCATACAATCCCCTTTCTACCAATAACGGCTGTAGCGTTCCTGGACGCCGGCCAACGGCACCGGCACTTCCAGCACATGTATTCCCGGCCTGCCGAGCATTCGCTCGTATGCACGCTTGAAAACCTTCACGCTCCCCGCGCGTTCGAAGGCAACGTTGAACGCAGCGGCAAGATTGCGCACTTCCATGTGCTGCGGCGTAAGGAACAGCCTTTCGAAATACTCCTCGTCGGAGCGCTGGGGCAGCATGTCGAAAATGCCGCCACCTCCGTTATTCAGCACAACGACAATGATGCTGGGCGTTTCCGCGTTGCCCCGCCGCGCTCTCACCTGCAGTTCATGCTGCAACGCCAAGGCGTTCGCGTCGTGGAGAAACGCCAGGTCGCCTATGAGCACGGTAGTCTGGTCGAAAGCGCAAGCTGCTCCGATTGCAGACGAAAGCGTACCGTCGATGCCCGAAAGGCCGCGATTACACAACACGTGCAACTCTTTGTCGCTTTTGCGGTAGAACGTGTCGATGGCGCGAATGGACATGCTGTTTGCAGAAAACACGAGCGAGCCTTGCGGTGCCGCAGCCAGCAGAGCGTCCACGTAAGCGCCTTCGAACGAATCCCTGTCGGGCATTTGAGATACGAGCGAGATGCGCTGTGCTGCAGCATCGTTCGCCTGACACCACAACTGGAAAAAATCTCCGTCGGCAGGGCGCCTGCTGTCCGCCTCGGTCAAGCCGCGCGCAAAGGCTACGGGCGTCGTGCGAACCAGCGTCGTGGTAGACGCGGTGGCGTCGCGCGTATCGCGTAGGTCGACCACCATGTGCATGGCTCCGCACGCAGAAAAAGCCGTGGTCACACGCTTCGATACGGGCCAGCGCCCAAAGCGAATGATCACATCGGGCACCAGATCGGCATGCCCCGCATGCTGACCCGCGCCACCAAGGGCCGTGTCGTAGTTGTCGATAATACAAGGGGCGTCGACGCAGCGCAGCCCCGACAGGGGATCGGCGAGCAGGGGAATGTTCAGCGCCTGCGCAAAAGCAACGAGCGCCTTGGCTTCCTGCACGTCGTTGGCCGAGCCTTCCCCGCACAACGCCAGGGTCTTCTTTCCCGCGAACGTGCGCATAAGACCCGTGGCATCTTTCGGGATCAGAATGTGCCCTGGCACAACCGTCGGAGGAATGTTTCGGCCGGAGTTCAGGTGAGCCAGCGTTCCTCTGACATCTTCGATCGAGGCGGGCTTCAAAGGCTCTTCGAACGGAAAGTTCACATGCACCGGTCCGCCGTCGCAACTCGCCGCACCCGGCATCGCCCCATGGGCTTCTATGCAGGCATCTAGCGCGACCTGGCGCGCATATGCGAGCGTAGAAGAGTCACTGGCGGGCTCGGGCATTTGGTAGAACTTCTTCACGTGGCTGCCGAACAGGGCCAGCTGGTCGGTCGTCTGGTGCGCAGCAATGTTGCGCAGCCTCAGCGGACGGTCCGACGAAAGGAAGAGCAAAGGGACGCGGCTCGCCTCCGCTTCAAGCACAGCGGGCATCCAGTTCGCCGGCGCCGTGCCGCTCGTACACACCACCGCCACGGGATTGCCCGTCGCCTTCGCTAACCCGAGCGCAAAATACGCAGCACCCCGCTCGTCGACATCGACGTACACGTCACCCGCTGACTCGAACGCCACCATGGCAAGCGCCGTCGAACGCGAACCGGGGCTAATGACGAAGTCGCGCACACCGCACCGAGCAAGTTCGCCGAAAAACGCGCCGAGAAATGCCGCCGTGTCTATGGGACTTGCCTCGGGCGGCTCCAGGGAATCGCGCACCACTCCGTTTGCGTCGACGACGGGAATGCGACCGGTGGTTTCGGCCTCGTTACCGCGATGCACCGGTGTGGGCGTGATTGCCGTTGGGTAAATGGGGACTGTTTCCGCTTCGTGGGTCATTGTTGCACCCCTCCATCGAAGGCTGACAAGATGGTTTTCAATTTCAGGTCAATTTCGTCGTATTCGCTTGCCGCGTCGCTGCCTGCGACAATACCGCAGCCCGCATAGACCCAGCCCATTTCTCCATCGAACACGCCGCAGCGGATGGCAACCGAAAACTCGCCGTCACCGCATGCGTTCACCACGCCAATCGAACCGCCGAAGAACCCCCGATTGAACGGCTCGATCTCGCGCAGAAGCATGAGCACTTCGCCAACCGGCGTGCCGGAAAGCGCGGGCGTTGGATGCAGCTGGCTTGCAAGGTTTTGAACGCTGCGCCCCTCCATGATCTTTGCCCGCACCGGCGTGTGCAAGTGCTGTACGGTCGCCAACTTGAGCACGCGCGGATGATTAGGGATATCTACGCTGTAGCAATTCCGGTCGCACACGTGGCGCATGAAATCCACCACGAATTCGTGCTCGTGCAGGTTCTTTTCGTCGTGAAGCAGCCAATCCGCGAACGTGGCTGCCTCCTCTTCGCCGGCACCCGCTGGACACGTGCCGGCCAAACACATGCTCTCGATGGTATCGCCGGTTTTGCGCACAAGCAGTTCGGGGGTGCACCCGCAGAAAAACACGTCGCCGTAGCGGTAGAGAAACACCGTTCCACGGGCTGGCCCGTCTATCAGGTTTACCAGCAGGTCCTTCGACGAAAAGACCTCCCGACCCACGAGCTTCAATCGACGACAAGGCACGACCTTGCGCACCCGGCCTTGCTCGATGGCGGCAAGGGACGACGCGACACGTTCTTCCCATTCGGCGCGGTTGTCCAATTCGACGTCGTACAACACGCTCTTCCGGCTGCGTGCGGACGCCTCGAGCGCGTGACGCACGAAGCGGCTGATGCGACCGGTATGCACAGGACCCAAGCTGTTCACCTGCAGAAAACAGCCGTGCTCGTTTTCCAAAAGCACGACTTCGGGAAGCATGAACCGCAGGTTTGGGAACGTCCCGAACAATTCATCGGTCGGGCGGGGGTTTTCCGCATCGAACCGCTTGAAGGAAAACAGCACGGGCGCTTCGTCTACAGGACCCTGCTTTTCGCAATCGATGTCGGACACGGCCTGTACCGCAATGCAACGGCCAAGGCCCATAAGGCGAAACGGCCGCTCTTTGCTGTAGTACACGAACTGGTCGGTGAATCCTTTCTGCAGCGCGCAGAACGAATCCACCATGTCGGATTCCAGGGGTTGAGTGTAGGTGTACACCTTCGGCATGCTCTGTCTATGCTTCTTTCTCGACCGAAAGTTTGTATGTATCGATGGTGGCCGACTTAACGGCGCCTAGTAGTAGCCGTCCGTGTACCCACCGTCATTTTCGTAGTATACGGGTTCTTCCCAGTACACCTCTTCGCCGCCGCCTTGTCCTTCTTCGACATATTCAGTCGTGCCATCGCCTTCGGTAAGTCGGCTGTCCACGCCAACGGCGTCTTCCATGCCGGCCTCCTTGGCTTCCGAGCTGTTGGCGACGGTATAGTCTTCGACGAAACCCGAAGGATCCTGACCGCTGTCGACCGCCTGCATAACCTTCTGGAGAGCCGCCGTGTCGCACACCACGTATGACGTTTCGCCACTCATGGTGACCGTGGAGGGAACCATGGTCGAGTACACGGTGATTTCTTCGAAGTTCATGAAATACAGCGCGTAGTCATGCAGCATGGTAACGGTCATGTCGGTATCCATGCACTGTGCAGCGCTTTCGATAACGGGAAGCAGCTCCGGCTCGGTTAGGCCCATGCACTGCTTGAGCATGGCCGCAATGAGCGTGCGCTGGTTGGTAGAGCGCTGGAAGTCGCCGGTAGCGTAGGCGCGCGAGCGCGCAAATGTTAAGGCGGCCTCTCCGTCGAGATGCTGCTCGCCCGCTTCAACAACTACAGGACCTGCATCGGGGTCGTCGATGCGCACCGGCACGTCGACCGTTACACCGCCTAAGGTATCAACCAGCTGTTTCATACCGTCGAAGTCGAGCTTCGCGTAGTGGGAAATCTTGATGCCAAGCAAGCTTTCCGCCGCCTTGATGGCGCCAGGGACACCGTCGTAGGCAAACGCTGCGTTGAATTTCTGCGTCCCATAGCTCCCCAGCGTGATAGCCGTGTCGCGAGGGATAGAAATCATGGTGATAATGCCCGCCTGCGGATCGATGCGACCGACAATGTTGGTGTCGGAGCGCTCTGCGTCGCCATCGTTGCGAGAGTCGGAACCCAGAATCATGATGTAGAAGGGATCTCGCGAGGTCGTAGGAGTAAGAACCTCACGCGCCTTTTCGGCATCCTCTACATTTTCGGGACGTAGCTGTTCGTTGACTGATTCCTTATAAGAGCTTTTGAACATCTGGAAGCCGGCATAACCGAGCACACCGACTACAAGTGCGGCAAGCACAATAGCCAAAACACGTGTGGCCGACCAATTACTGCCCTTTTTCTTCTTCCGTGAATACGATGCCGCGTCGCGCGAATAGTTGTCGACCCGCTGGCCATCGGTAACCTGGGCAACCGAAACTACCGGGCGCCAAGCACCCGTTGTGATGGGGTCTTCGATTTTAGCGAACCTATCGACCGGCTCGTCGATGGCATCCTCCCCGGCATACTCATCCACAAGGGGCTGAGAAACATGCTTCCCACGTATGTCCGCGCTCTCGCGCTGTGCCATAAATGCTCCTGTCAAAACGGCATCCCGCACATTGTATCATCGGGCACGCGCACTCGGTCTAAACTACAAATGCTCTTAGTTTGCGCACACAATTAAACGGTTGCCGCTCCACAATGCATGCATGTGGCCAGGTCACAGATGGGTGAGGCGCCGCTTCTTCGCACTCGCAGCAGACACACTTCAAGGATTTTAGGCACATCCGACAACACAAGGTGTTCTTGAGGTTTTGCTTGTGCGCATGAATTCAAGCTGGTAAAGACACAAACCCCGCATCAACCGCACTAGGATTCATCGCTGCGCAGGTGTGGCAAGTGGCACAGCACGAGATTCCAATCCAAATCAACCGCATACTGCCAGGTACCAGATAGTCTGAGCTGGGCGTTCGTATCCCCAATAGGACTCGTTGGGACCACGCATCCCTTGCCAAGGTCCACCAAACGTGTCCACCAAAAAAGAGCGGCCTCCGTTGCTGGAGACCGCTCTGTAACGCTTATGGAGCGGGTGACGGGACTCGAACCCGCGAATGCGAGCTTGGGAAGCTCGTGCCTTACCACTTGGCGACACCCGCGTAGCGCCATATCCTACCACAACAGGGTCAAGTTGTTGCCCTGCTGAATGCCCAAAACCGTAAGCGTCCACGCGGAATCCAGAGACAATAAGCACACCCCTCCAACTGCGATTCATTTCAATAACTACTAAGTGTTAGGCGCTGAACAATGACTGCAAACACCGATTGGACCGCCCTGCAGCAGGTCGAGGACATTGCCTACTTCAAGGCAGACCTCTACCTGTATTCGCCTGAGAGCTACACACTGGAAGAGAAGCGCGACATCTGCATGAAGCTCGC
>CAMORQ010000033.1 GCA_946623915.1 uncultured Coriobacteriaceae bacterium
CCTGACGCGTTTCCAGATCGTAGTCGAACTCGAGCACTTCGGTGTTCTTGTTCATCAGCATGTAGCGAGCCATAATATCCGCCTTACAAAACGCATGCGGACAGAAGTGCGCGTGCAGTTGTTCTGTCACGCAGTGCTGCGCCGCATCGGGCCGCGCCCCCTATGCGCTACCAATCGAGCGTGTCGTATTCCAACCCGTGCTTAGCCTCCATGTAAGCGAGCCATTTCTCTGGCGTTATGGCAGGCACAGGTGAACGCGCAAAAACCGCTTCGTCACGGGGAATGATATAGTCCGCTTTCGCACCAACGGCGCACAGCGCAATAAGGCAGTCCTCGTAGTCGCTCCATTCGAGGAAGAGCGCCCGCACTGAATCTTGCGCGGGGAGCGCCACGGGAGTTACTACGTCAAGGGCACGCCGAATTGCACGCTGCACACGCAGCTGGTCCACATAGTTTGAAAGTACGTAATATGCGTCCTTCAGAGACTGCGTTGAAACCCAAAGCTTTGCATCGCCAAAGTACCCAGCGGCTACTACCTTTTCCGCTGCGCTAAAGAACGGCTGCTTTTTGCCCACATAGTCGATGAGCACGCTGGTATCAAGCAAGAGCTTCATAGTCTGATGCCTTGCCTCTGCGCAGTATTTCTTTATAGGTCCTGCTATCCGAACCCCAATCTATGTCCAGCGTGCTTTCCGAGACGAATCCCACAAATGATTCCTTGCTGGGCTTTCGTCCCTGAACTGCTGCGGGCAGGCACCCTTTTTCTATTACGTAATCGAAAGCGCTGTTGATGAGGTCCGACGTGGTGAATCCAATGGATTCGAGCACAGCGACCCCGGCGTCCTTTTTGACCCTGGCAATGCGAGAACTTACAAGCGTGTCTTCCATTGAACCGCCCTTCTCTATGATGTATAACGTATTACACCATATCAAAAGCAGTGTCAACCATCATGACACCAAAACGCAATTCTATCGCGCCCTCTGACGAACTGCCTTCATCGCGGCTTTTAGAGCTGCGCAATCTCTTCCATGAGGGCGTCCACGATTTCGGCTTCCGGGACTTTTCGCAGAGTCTCGCCGTGCGCGAATAGGGCGCCCGACCCTTGGCCGCACGCCACCCCTATGTCGGCGCCGCGCGCCTCGCCCGGACCGTTCACCACACAGCCCATGACCGCGACCTTGATGGGTTTGGCCACCGTCTGCAGACGCTCTTCCACCTGCTTGGCTAAGCCGATCAGGTCCACTTGGCAGCGCCCGCATGTAGGGCAGCTGATTATTTCTGGACCGCGCCGGCGCAAATCGAGCGCCGACAGCAGCGCCCAGCACGCTCGCACTTCCTGCACGGGATCGTCGGTGAGCGAAATCCGCATCGTGTCGCCGATGCCTTCTTCTAGAAGGATGCCGAGACCACTCGCGCTTTTCACCAGCCCTTGGAACAAGGTGCCCGCTTCCGTGACGCCGATGTGAAGCGGCACCTGCGGAATGCGCGCGGCGAGCAGACGGTAAGCGTCCACCGTCGTCTGGACATCGGAGGCTTTCGCGCTTACCACCAAATCGGTGAAGCCTCGGCCTTCGAAGTAGTCAACGTAGCCAGCCGCCGACTCCGCCAGCTTTTCGGGAAGGGCAAGGTCCGCTCGCTCCGCCAGTGCATCGTCGAGCGAGCCGGCGTTCACGCCGATGCGGATGGGAATGCCCGCCTCCCCCGCTGCGTCGATGACGGGGTCGGTGGCCGCCAAGCCGCCGATGTTGCCCGGGTTGATGCGCAGTTTAGCCGCCCCGCGTCGCGCCGCCTGAATGGCGATTTCGGCGCTGAAGTGGATGTCGGCCACCACGGGAAGGGGCGAATCCTTGCAGACGGCCTCGAATGCGTCCAGACAGTCCTTGCGAGGGATGGCCATGCGCACCACTTCGCAGCCTGCGTCTGCCAGCCGCCGCGCCTGATCCAGATTGGCCGCCACGTCGTCGGGCGCCACGCAGAGCATGGACTGCACCACGCACGGCGCGCCACCTCCCAGGCTGACGTCGCCCACCTTCACCTGCCGTGTGTTCTCGTTCGGTTTCATGGCATCTATTATAAGGCTAGCCAGCGCATTGCCGTAACCTTTCGGGAAGACCGTCAAATCCGAAAGTGTCGGTGGTTGTGTGCCAGTCCCCATCAACATGCGGAGCGCGACATGCTAAATGCGCGACAGCAGATGCGGACTGGACCAAGCACCCCCTTTCGATGAGCCGCCAGATGAATTGGTGGACACGATGCAAAACGCGCTCGCAGGCGCACTACTGCCAGTCGGATTGGCGCACACACCCTAGCAACAAGCGCGCAAGCGCGAAGATGGCACACGGCCGGTTCGGGCCGTAGCGGCGCTCTGGCGCCCCAGATTCACGCGAAAGCACGAGGCGCGCAACTGGGCGTACGCAACGAGTGCTTGAACGTGAAGATGGGGTGCCAACGCCATCCTACGACTTCAGTAGTCGGGCGCTGTGATGCCCCAGATTGCTCCGCCTTTGCCCCGAGCGTACTTCGTTACGCGCAAGAGGGCAAAACAAGGGGCAAGATGGGGCATCACAGCGCCCGACTACCAGTTGCCGAGGACGAAACGCTGTATATCCTGATTCACCATGAACACGAAGAAAAGCATGAAGAGGGCGACGCCGGCAAGCGAGAGGCCGTTTAGGGCGCGCGGGGAAATGGCTTTGCCGCGGATCTTCTGATAGATCTCCACGACGAAGCGGCCGCCATCGAGCGGAGGAATGGGCAGCAGATTCATCAGCCCCAACGACACCGACAGCATGGCAGAGAACGTGATAGCGGACACGATTCCCTGCTCAACGGCCGACTTGGAGAGCACGGCGATGCCTATCAGCGACGTGGAGTCCGATACCGTAGCCGCCGCCGTCTGCGGGTTGAACAACCCCAGGATGGCCACGAAGACCATGCCGATGTAATTAATCCCTGCCTGGATAGAGCGAATCGGATCGACCACGACATGGGTGATTTCCCCCGTGGAAGTGTCCTGGACGTCGTATCCCACCACCGAATAGATAATCACGAACGCCACAAGCGTGAACAGGATGTTCATCCCCGGACCCGCCAGCAGAATCGTGCAGCGCTTCCAGAACGGGAGGTTGCGATAGGTACGCTTTCGCTCCGCATCCAAGAAAGCGCGGGGGTCGGCAAGTGGGCGCGGCTGACCTTCGGCGAACACCACGTCTGCCTTGCCCTGTCCATCATCGCGCGATGCCGCAAGCGACTGCGGTCCACCCACCTCGTGCGACGCGAGCAACTGCGGCTGCCCCGCATCGGCCAAGCCGACCGCCGCGCCAGAGCGCGAAACGGCCAGATCGAGGGCTGGCGTGCGGTAGGTGTTGTAGGGATCCTTGCGATTGGGGCCGCGGATGGTGCCCCATTCGGCAAGCTCTTCTAAAGCGAAGTACGCCTCGTCGTCGGTTATCCCAAGCGCGCCGGATATGTCTTCCATGTTCACGGTGCCGCGCTCGAACACCAGGCGAAGCACGTCGGCCAAATACGGGCTTTCCTCACCCGCTTCCATGCCGCATATGCGCGCGTAACCGCCCAGGGGAACCGCCGTGACGCCGAACTTCGTTTCGCCGCGCTTGAACCCGATGTTGGGACCGGGAAGGCCCAGCATGAATTCGCTGACGCGCACGCCGAAGGCACGGGCTGCCAAATAATGCCCGCCTTCGTGAATGAACACGAGAAAGCCAAGGATAACCGTGGCGTATATGACCATTAACACTACGTCCATGAAATCCAATTATCCGCTTCGCGTCGTGCCCACGCATCAACTTCAAGCAATTGTTCGATGCTCGTTACCGTTTCTCCATGATGCGCATCCATTACCGCTTCGACGCAGTCGGCGATGCCCAGGTAGCTAAGCCGCTTGTCCAGGAAAGCCGCGACCGCTACTTCGTTCGCCGCGTTCATGGCGCAAGGTAGCGTGCCGCCTTCCTGCCCCGCTGCGCGCGCAAGGGCGAGGCAGCGGAACGTGTCGGTGTCCGCCGGAGCGAACTCGAGCGAGCCCAGTTGGGTGAAATCGAGCGGCGCGACCGGAGCATCCCACCGATCGGGGTAGCTGAGCGCGAACTGTATGGGAATGCGCATGTCCGTCGTGCCCAAATGCGCTTTCACGCTGCCATCGGAAAATTCCACCATGGAGTGGATGGCGCTTTGCGGCTGCACCACCACGCGAATGCGGTCGTAGGGCATGGCGAAAAGGTGGTGCGCTTCGATGACTTCGAGGCCCTTGTTCATAAGCGTCGAAGAGTCGATGGTGATCTTCGGCCCCATGTTCCAGGTCGGATGCGCAAGGGCCTCTTCGGGCGTGGCGCTGGCCAACTGGTCGCGCGTGCGCCCGCGGAACGGGCCTCCCGACGCCGTAACCCACAGCGCTTCCACTTCTTCGAAGCGCTCCCCCAGCAGGCATTGGAAGATGGCGCCGTGCTCCGAATCGATGGGCCGTATCAGCGACGACGGCTCCAAACACGACGCCTTGCACAGCAAGTCGCCGCCCACCACCAGGCTTTCCTTGTTCGCGAGCGCAAGGACCTTGCCCGCTTGCAAGGTTGCATAGCTTGCGCGCAGCCCCGCGGCACCCACCAGGGCGTTCACCACCACATCGGCTTCGGGCAGGACAGCAAGAGCCGAAACCGCGTCGTCACCCACTTCCAGGGAAACGCCTTCGGGGATAGACCCTGCGGCTTTCGCCTGGTCGGCCGCGTTGGCGGAATTGGTCGCGCACACCTTCACGCCGAGCTCTTCGGCGGCTTGCAGCATGACGTCCACGCGCTTGCCGCATGCAAGGCCTACGATCTGCAGTTTGTCGGAATGGCGGCGCACCACGTCGAGCGTCTGCTCGCCTATCGATCCCGTGCACCCGAGAATCACAATGCGCTTCACGGTTTCACCTGCCTCTACGAGTCATCGCGCAGCACGATGCGCGCACGTCGCATCGGCGGTCACTGCGCTAGCCGATATAGGGTATGCAGCCGCCCACGAACAGCAGCACGGCAGCGGCGACTGAAGCCAAAAACATCGAATCGCATCGGTCGAGCAGCCCTCCGTGCCCTGGCATGATCGTGCCGGAGTCCTTCACGCCCACATTGCGCTTGATGCGGCTTTCGGCCAAATCGCCCAGCACGCCAGCGGACCCGCACAGCACACCGAAGATTATCGCCTGCGGAATGGACATGTTCACGCCGGGAACCAACGTCATCAGGCACCAGAAAGCAGCCGAAACGACCAGACCCGCGATAAGCCCTTCCCAGCTTTTCTTCGGGCTGGTGCGCGGCGCCAGCTTGTGGCGGCCGAATTTGCTTCCGATCAGATAGGCGCCGGCGTCGTTGAACCACACGCTGCAGAACAGCAGCAGAAGCATCACGCCGCCCCATGGGTCTTCGAGTCCTTGCCGGACCAGAATAAGGCTGGACATGAGCATGCCCGTGTAGGCCGCACCGAAGAAACTGACGCCCACGTCGGTGATGCGCGAGCGCATGTAATAGACGTACCACACTAAAAGCGCCAGCATTAGCAGCAACGTGACGAGCGCGGCCGCTGTCAGGGAATAGCGCCACATGGCCACCGGGTAGAGCGCCGCGCCCACGATGCCGATAACCTCGTTGGGAAGGCGGGAAGCCACGCGCATCATGTAGAAGAACTCGCCGGCGCACACCGCGGAGACGACCGAAAGATAGATCATCGTGGGAATGTCGCCGAGCAGCACGCACAGCACCGACACGCCAACGTACACCGCTCCGGTGCGGAAGCGCACCTGCAAGCTCGTGGCGTTTTTGAACCTTTCGGGTGTCTTGTCGTAGACCGCCTGCTTTGCCGCATGCTGCTTTTCGGCCAGCCGCGCCTTTGCGTTCGAACTGCGTTTTCCGCTCATTTCGCAACTCCCCCGAAACGACGGCTGCGAGCCTGGAAGGCCAGCAGAGCACGCAAGAACTCGTACCGGTCGAAGTCGGGCCACAGCACATCGGTGACGTATATTTCCGAATAGGCTATCTGCCACAGTAGGAAATTGGAAATGCGCAGCTCTCCGCTTGTGCGGATCAAAAGCTCTGGGTCGGGCATGCCCGCCGTGTACAACCGCGACGAGAACAGGTCCTGATCGATTTCGGGCACACCGCCCTGTTCGACGGCGGTCTGCGCGATGGACCTGACCGCGCGCAGCATTTCGTCGCGCGATCCGTAGTTCACGGCGACGTTGAGCGTCATGCCATCGTTGTCCTTGGTTTTCTCCCACGCCTCTTCGAACGCCTCGCGCGTTTCCCGCGGGAGGATGGACATGTCGCCGATGGTCTTTACCCGCACGTGCTCTTCGTGCAGGCCGTCCACTTCGGCGAGCATGGTTTTCGCGAACAGCTCCATAAGCCCCGATACTTCTTCTTCGGGGCGCTTCCAGTTCTCGGTCGAAAACGAGTAGATGGTTAGGTAGCGCACGCCCGCATCCGACGCACAACGGATGGTTTCGCGGACCGCTTCGATACCGGCTTTATGGCCGCGTAGCCTGTTCAGGGCCCGTTTCTTCGCCCAACGTCCATTGCCGTCCATGATGACGGCAACATGCTGCGGGACGCGGTCTTCGTCGAGTGCGCTCGGGTCCAAACCCGCAGGCGGGTTGGGAAATATCTCTTTCAGCGGTTTATGAAACAACCTGTCAGACTTCCTTCGGGAACACTCCTAGGCGGAGTGCCGCAGCGCTTTGCAGCGCCGGCCGTTCCGTCGCTGGCAAAGCGACGGAACCTAGATTTCCATGACCTCGGCCTCTTTGCGCTTGAACACCTCTTCGACCTTGCCCACGTAATCGTCGGTCAGCTTCTGGATGTCGGCTTCGCCACGGCGCTGATCGTCTTCGCTCATGCCGTCCTTGACGGCCTTCTCCAGTGCGCTGTTGGCGTCGCGTCGGGCGTTTCTGATGGCCACGCGCGCTTCTTCGGCGTACGCCTTGCATTGCTTGACCAACTCCACACGACGTTCCTCGGTAAGCTGCGGGAACGCGAGCCTGATGCAGGTGCCGTCGTTGGAGGGGTTGATCCCCAGGTTGGAATTCTGGATAGCCTGCTCGATCGCACGCAGGGCGCTTTTGTCCCACGGCTCGATGACCAGCATGTGGGCATCGGGCGTTTTAATGGCGGCCATCTGGTTGATGGGCGTCTGCGCACCGTAGTAGTCGGCTGTGATGCGGTCGAGCACCATGGCGTTGGCGCGACCCGTACGCACGCTCGCAAAGGCTTCGGCAAGGTTGGACAGCGCCTTTTCCATGCGCTCTTCAGCTTCGAGCTTGATTTCGTCTACCATAGCAGTCCCCTTTCGACTGAATCTATTCCACCGAAGATACGACGGTAGTGCCTACCGCCTTGCCCTGCAACGCAGCTTTGATGTTGCCGGGAGCCATCAAGTTGAACACGATCATGGGCATGCCGTTGTCCATGCAGTAGCCCGTTGCCGTCGAGTCCATGACGTGCAGTTCGTTGGCCAGGATGTCCTTGTAGGAAATGGTGTCGTAGCGCTTGGCCTGCGGGTTGGTCACCGGGTCGCTGTCGTAGATGCCGTCGACCTTGGTGGCCTTCATCAGGCACTCCGCGTTAATTTCCAGCGCTCGCAGCGCCGCCGTGGTGTCGGTGGTGCAGTACGGAGAGCCCGTGCCCGCCGCAAAAATGGTCACGCGCCCCTTTTCCAGGTGGCGAATGGCCCGCCCGCGAATGTAGGTTTCCGCCACCTGCTTCATTTCGATGGCGCTCATCACGCGGCTTTCGATGCCCGCGCGATGGAAACCGTCCTGCAGGGCGAGAGCGTTCATGCACGTCGCCAGCATGCCGATGTAGTCCGCCTGCGCACGGTCCATGCCGGACGCAGACCCCGCCAAACCGCGGAAGATGTTTCCGCCTCCGACAACAACGGCGACCTGAACGCCGTCGTTCACCACTTCGGCGATCTGCTCGGCAAGGCTGTCGACCACCTTCGGGTCTATGCCATAGCCGGCATCGCCCATCAGGGCTTCGCCCGACAATTTCAGCAGCACGCGGTGGTATTTGTACCCTTCAGCCACGTAGCACATCCTTCCCTCGGAAACATGTTTTCCCTATATTAGCCCAAATAGTGGGAAAAGACCGCGCGCGCAGTCTTTTCCCACGAGTTTGTGTGTGCAAGCCCAACGTTGTCGGCTTACCGTACGCACCAGCTTAGCGCTGCTGGTTGAAGTAGTAGTTAAACAGTTCTTCGAGGTCTTCGTAGCTGAAGCCTTGCCCGTCGCCAGACCCGTTGCCCTGTCCGTTGCCGGACCCGTCGCCTTGGCCGTTACCGAAGCCTTCTCCCTGGCCCCAGTTCTGCAACGGTGCGCTTTCTTGCTCTTCGCTATAGCTTGCCGCGTCCTCGTCGGAGCCGAGCACCACTTCGGCTTCCTTGGTCTCGGTGCCGCGCACGTACGTCACCGTGACGGTTTCGCCCACGTTATGGGCACGAACCTGACCGATGAGGTCGGTGGAGGTTTCGACGGCCACGCCTGCGAGCTTGGTGATGATGTCGCCCTGTTCGAGGCCCGCCTGCTGGGCACCGCTGCCCTCGTAGACCTTGTTGATGTAGGCACCCGTGTTCGCACCGAGGCTGTAGCGTTCGGCGATGTCCTTGGTTATCGTCGTGCACGAAACGCCCAATTGCGCGTGCGTCGGAGTCTTGCCGTCGATGATCTGCGTGGCTATGTTCATGGCGTAGTCCACCGGAATGGCGAAGCCCACGCCCGAATAGCTGCCCGAATACGATTCGATGACCGAATTGATGCCGATGAGCTTGCCGTTTTCGTCCACGAGCGCGCCGCCGGAGTTGCCCGGATTGATGGCAGCATCGGTTTGAATCATGTTGGAATAGATGGAAGGCTGCACCTGCTGCCCGTAGCTGTACATGCTGTTGGAATTCTGAATGACCACCGTGCGGCTGGTTGCTGAAATGATGCCCGTGGCGACACTTTGCTCGAGGCCGAAAGGAGACCCCAGCGTCATAACCCACTGACCAGGGTGAAGATCGCTCGACGATCCGATTTCGACAGGCGTTAGGCCCGTAGCCTCCACCTTGATTACCGCAAGGTCGCTGGATTCGTCGGTCCCAACGACCGTAGCTTCGTGCTCTTCTCCACCCACCGTGGCCATCAGCTTGGTTGCGCCTTCGACAACATGATAGTTGGTAAGGATGTAGCCGTCTTCCGAAATGACAACGCCGCTGCCCAGGCCTGCAAGAGCTTCGGATTCGGTCGAACCGGCGCCCCAGAAGCTGCCGTAGTCGCCCGAAGACGTAGCGTACACATCGATGCCGACCACGGAAGGCAGCACCTTGTCGGCGACCGCTTCGGCCAGGCTTTCGGTATGGTTGTCGGTGGCCGCGATCTCGGTGTTGCTTTCGCTGCCAAGCACCACCGTGCCGCCTTCGGACACCGTCTCGGTTACACCGGGCGTCCTGGACAAAAAGCCCGTGGCACCCAAAATGCCCGCACCGAGTGCGAATGCGAGCGCGGCGCCCAAGAAGCCCAGGCCGAACGTCTTGAATCCACCGCCGGAGCTTTTCTTTCCTGCAGATTTAGTGCTTGCCGCATGGTAGGCCGGCGCCGTCTGCTGCGCCTGATGCGTCTGCTGGACAGGCGCGGTTTGCCTATAAGCCTGCTGTGCGGGTTGCCCACCTGCGGCGTAGTGCGGCGAAGGGGACGACGAAGCGGGCACCGTCGTTGCCGGTTGGGCGGCTGCAGGCCGATACGCAGGGGACGCCTGCTGCTGCGTCGTATTCTGAGAGGCAGCCGGCAAGGGAGTGGTCGGCTGCGCGTGGTTACCCGGCTGGACTGCGGAAACCGGAGTCTCGACCGGTTTCGCAACCCCTGCTGCTGCAACAGGCTGTCCCTGCTGCCCTTCGCGGGCGGGCTGCGCCGGCTGCTGCCCCGTTGGCTGCAGATCCTGCAATCCCTGTTCGGCTATCCATTCTTGCCAGTTCTTGTTGGCGTTACTCGATTGTTCCGTCATGCCATCACGCTCCTTTGCATGCGCTTACGCTGCCATCACTCTACCATGATGCATGCAAGGCGCACATGGTGTCCATCAAGCCGTTATCTTCATGAAATAATGGTAGTGCAAGTGATGTACATTAGTAACAATGCTGTGTCGATACGCCAAAAAGGATGTTCCCCAGCTTAAATGCAACGAGACTGGGGGCTGCAGCCTTGCTAATGTGGAGGGTGTGCGAAGACGCGGTGTCAGCCACCCCGCAAAGAAACTGCGCACAACCTTTGCATCGACGCATTGGCGTACAATGGGCGCAAACCCAAAAGGAAGGAACAACCATGGACACGTTGGCAACCATCAAAGATATCCTAAAGGAAAACCTCGACATCGACCCGGAGACTGTGAGCGACGAATCGACGTTCGAGTCGCTCAACATCGACTCGCTCGACATGGTCGAGCTTATCTGCGAGCTCGAGGACCGTCTTGGAATCGACTTGGGCGAGCCCGAAGGAATCAGCAACGTGGGCGAATTCGTCGCGTACATCGAACAGCTCTAGGGCTCTTCGTCCAACCGAGCAAAAAGCCGGCGTTGTCGCCGGCTTTTTTGGTTGCATGAAATGCTTTGGCGCAAACGGCGCCGACTGCGATCGCTTAGCTACAGCGTGCGCAGAGACACTTCCTTCAACTGACGCTCGCTCACTTCGTTGGGCGCACCGGTCATGGGGTCGGCGGCGCTGCTGGTCTTCGGGAACGCGATGACGTCGCGGATGGAATCCTTGCCGGCAAGCAGCATGATCACGCGGTCGAGCCCCAGCGCGATGCCGCCATGCGGCGGAGCGCCGAGTTCGAGTGCGCGCAGCAGGTGCCCGAACTTCTCGTCGATTTCTTCATCGGCCAGGCCCAAACGCTTCAGCACGCGACGCTGCAGTTCGGCCGTGTGGATACGGATGGTGCCGCCGCCTGCTTCGAATCCGTCCATGACCAGGTCGTAGGAATAGCTGCCGCACTCGAGCGGAGCGTCCTCGATCTTGTCGACGTCCTCTTCGCGGATCATCGTGAAAGGATGGTGCTCGGCGGAGTACTTGTCTTCGGCTTCGTCGTAGGCGAACATGGGGAAGTTCACCACCCACAGCAGCGCGTGGCCCTCGCGCGGAATGTCCAGGAGGTCGGCCATACGCAGGCGAAGTGCAGCAAGCACCGCGCTTGCCACCGGATAGGTGTCGGCTGCAAACAGGAGCAAGTCGCCCGCCTCGGCGCCTGCCTTCGCCTTGATTGCGGCATGCACGTCGTCGCCGAGGAACTTGATGATGGGGCTCTTTTCCTGCCCGTCGGTGGTGTAGGCGATCCAGGCCATGCCCTTCGCGCCGTTTTCGGCAGCCACTTCGGCCAGCTTTTCGATGTCGCCGCGGCTCCAGTCGCCGGCGCCCTTCGCACAGATGCACTTCACCACGCCGCCGTTGTTCGCAGGACCGGTGAACACCTTGAAGTCGCAGTTGGCCACCTCTTCGGTGATGTCCACGAGCTCCATCCCGAAGCGCACGTCGGGACGGTCGCAGCCGAAGCGGTCCATGGCTTCCTTCCACTGCATGCGCTGCAGCGGGAATTCGTGTTCGACGCCCACAGTAGAAAGCACTTCTGCCATCACGCCTTCCATGACTTCCATGACTTCCTCGTCGCGCACGAAGCTCATCTCCACGTCGAGCTGGGTGAATTCAGGCTGACGGTCGGCGCGCAGGTCCTCGTCGCGGAAGCAGCGCGCGATCTGGTAGTACCGTTCGACACCGCCGCACATGAGCATCTGCTTGAACTGCTGGGGGCTCTGCGGCAGGGCGTAGAACTTGCCCGGGTTCGGACGGGAAGGCACGATGTAGTCGCGCGCGCCCTCGGGCGTGGAGTTTGCCAGAATGGGCGTTT
>CAMORQ010000034.1 GCA_946623915.1 uncultured Coriobacteriaceae bacterium
TGGTGGAAGCGAAGCCGGGTATGGAGCTGACCGAAGACGAAATGAACGCCTACTGCGAAGGCCTGCCGCGCTATAAGCGCCCGCGCAAATGGGTATTCGCCGAAGTGCCGCGCAACGCCACGGGCAAAATCGAAAAGCCGCGCCTGCGTCAGATCTACGGCGGCTCCGAGCAGGCCGTGCGGGTCGAGGTGAGCAAGTAGGGCCGCTCGCGCCTTCAGAGGCCAAGTTTGGGGCGGTGCGCCTTGGATCGCCTTGCCCTTATGCGGCGTCCGAAGACCCCTGTTCTTCCGTTGCCGATTGGTCGGTCGCGACGTTTTGCGCGCTCGATGTTTCCTGGTCGGCGGGGGAGATGTAGGCCACATCGTCGCGCACGTCGAAGGTGGAGTTCATTCCGTAAGAGATTTCCTCGAGCCGCGCAAGGATTGACTGCGCATGCTCGCCGGTGACCACGCTGGGGATGCCGTAGGTGTCGTCTAGGTACACCGGGGTGGCGCGCACGTTTTCGACGCCTTTTTCGGTCATGTCGAATTCCAGGATGAACGTTTCGCCCGTGCGCTGCGAGTAGTGGTCGAACACGAAGTCGCCCTGAGAGTACGAGATAAGGCTTCCGTTGTAGAACTCGATTCCCTGGATGACGTGCGGATGGTTGCCGATGATCACGTCGGCGCCCGCATCGACCAGCCGATGCGCCGGGTCGCCTTGCTCGTCCGGGTCGAAGTAGTCTTCGTATTCGATGCCCCAGTGCATGGCGACCACCACGATGTCGTTGTGTTTCTTGGCGTCTGCCACGCGCCGGCATGCGTCTTCCATGTTCAGGCGCGCCGACACCACGCCGGCACCATCGCCGTAGGCCATGAAGTTCTCGGGGATGATGTCTGTCCAGGACAGAAACGCCACCGATACGCCGTTCACGTCCACCCGCGCCACTTCGCCAGCTGCTTCCTCGGTCATGCCCGCGCCTGCATGCAGAATGCCCGCAGTGTCCAGAGCATCTATCGTGTCCTTCAGGCCGACGGCGCCGTAGTCCATGCTGTGGTTGTTGGCCAGGGACACGAAGGTCACGTCGCTGGCAACCAGGCTCTCTATGCCTTCTGGGCGGCTCATCAGCAGTACGTCCTTTTCCCAGAGCGCTTCGCTTTCGTCGTTGGTCAGCGGCGCTTCGAGGTTGGCGATGGTCACGTCGGCGGCAGCCAGCTGATCGGCGACGTTGGCCATGGCGGATGCCCCGCCGTTCATGTCCACGTAGGTGCCCACTTCGCGCCCGAAGATGACGTCGCCCGTGCTTGCGAAGGAGACGCGTAATCCGTTCGCGCTTTCCGTAGGCTGGCCTGCGGACGCGGCGGATGCGGAAGACGCAGCGGGCGTTGCAGGCGCAGCGGATGCGGAAGATGCGGCAGATGCGGCGGGTGCCGTAGCGGGTTGGCTTGCGGCCGCGCTTGCGGTCGGCTGTCCTGAGTCCGCACTTGCGGCGGATTGGTTGGATTCGGTAGGCAGGGTTTCCTGCGAGGCGCATCCCGCGAGAATGACAGCGGCTACCGCGAAAGCGACAGCAACGATGAAGTAGGCGTGTTTGATCATGCTCGGGCCTTTCGTTCGGGCGCATGCGATTCTGGTTCGGCTGTGTTCGGTTAAGCATACCCTTACTGACGTTGTCGAATCCCGGCGCTTCGGTAGTTTCTGTGGTGAGACTTCTCCGTGCGCCCGATGACGCAGAGAAAGCATGGCGTATGAAGGGGCGGCCCCGCGAGGGGGCCCTCGTCGGGCAAGGTAGGGTTTCGTCTGCTGCAGCAGCCTACGGGAAAGGCCCTTGCGAACGAACAGGATGCTGCGCTTCGCGCTCGCTTTGGCGCACACGGACATCGAACATGTACGCACCCACGACGATGCGACCGCCGTCAGCGCGAGGCCGTGGAGAAGACGCAGGCTGTGGCGCCCGGCATGCGGCGGGAGATGCGAGCGCTCGGCTACTTTCCGAAAAGAATTGCCAAAACAGGTGCCGTTTGGCGAAAATAACAGGGCGGGGCCCCGGCGAGGCATCACCCACGGGAACTGCCGAAGAGCCCAAATCCCCCACATTTTCGAACGCATGGCCACTGGTTTCTCTCCGATGCGCGCAGCATACAGCAATCTTTCGCCGGTCGCACCATGCTCCGCCTGCGGACAATAGTGTCCTTTTGCCTTTTTGCATCAGTAAAAGCTTGCGGACGATACGGGAAAAATATACCATTTAATCCCTATGCGATTGCAAGCAATACATTTCTTGTTACGGACGAGAAACAGAGTAGAAAGGCTAGGAGAAGGATGAGACAAGTCATGAGTGTGCGCGGGGGGAAGACTTACAGCAAGGCAACGTTTGCCGTCATCGCTGTTTTCTTGGCCGCGCTGGTAGTGGGATTGGGATTGTTCACGCCCGTTGGCTTGACCGATGCCCATGCTGCCGACACATGGATTTACATCGATGGACAAAGTGGCAGCGACACCAACGACGGCAGCGCTGGTGCACCCGTGCAGAGCTGGGACAAAGCCAGGGAACTGCTTGGGTCGAACCCTGGTGGCATCTACGTTAAAGGGACCGTTAGTGCTTCGGGTGAAATCTATACTAACAACTGCGAAAGCCAGACGGTGAAGTGGGCCGACGGGTTCACTGGCGCTCTATTCAGCGTGCCAGAAGGCGGGCAGGCAATCTTCCACCATATTGTGGTAGACGGCGAAGACAAGGCAATCGACAAGGCTGCTGTCGAGCCAGGCGCCAACTCGAAGGTGTACTACCTCGAAAAGGCGACGTTCCGCAAGATTGGCAACTACCCCGGTCCTTGGAGCCCATCAAGCCTCGACAATTTCGAAGGCGGTTGCGTGTCGTCCATTGCTTCGGGAATGGAGGTAGTAATCGATGGCGCCACCTTCGAAAACAACAAGGGCAAGGGCATTTTCTACACGCCGGCAGTTGGCTTCAGCCTCGGTGTGTCGAAATGCACCGTGACGATGAAGTCGGGCACGGTCACAGGCAACAGCGGCTACTTCTACCACAACGAAGCAGAAGCTCCTGCCCAGAACCGCCTCTATATTTACAATGCGTTGATTAGGAACAACGATGCAAGCAATGCGCCGTATCCGGGACGCACGGCAGCAGCCTACATATGCGGTGGCGGACAGGTGAACTACCGATCGTTAGATGGCGTTGCAATATACGACAACGCCAACTATGACATCATGCAGCGCGACAAATACTCGGGCCTGAACTTCGAGACAAACGAAATGCTGGGGGGCGGAAACGCCAATTGGCAAGGTCCCGAAACGGTCGATGGCGGCAACGGGACCTACTATGCGTACAAGGCGAATCCCTCCGATGCCGACAAGGCCAAAGCCGTCGATGCGGCGACAAGCTTCATAGAGAACAACAGCCATACTCTTATCGACTCGAACGGAACGGTGTACTTCGGGCGTACCGACTCTACCGTCGTTCCTGAAACACCAGAAATAACAACACCGGAAGAAGAGACGCCCGTCGAACCTACCAAGGTTGTCATCGTGGCTCACAAAAAGGTTACGGGCGAAGGCGCCCCGGCGCTTGCTGCCGACCAGTACACCTTCGAGCTGGCGGGCGGCCCCCTGGCCGAAGCTGTCACGGCAACGAATGCTGCCGACGGAACGGTCGCCTTTGCCGAAGTCGAGCTGACCGAGGCCAAGACGTATGCGTTCACCGTTAAGGAGAACGCAGGAGACGACCAGCAGATTACTTATGACGACGGTGTTCGGACCGTAAAGGTGGTAACGACCGACAACAACGGTACCCTTGTCGTTGATGCAGAGAAATCTATGATGGGAGATGGCAGCGAAGTTACTGTCACCGAGAACAACGGCGTGTTCACTGTCACGCTTCCGGATTCCAAGACCTTCAACAACAAGTACACCAAGCCCGCTGTCGAGACCGTTGACATCAAGGCCACCAAGGTGTGGGACGACGCCGACAATCAGGACGGCAAGCGCCCCGAAAGCGTTACCATCAACCTGTTGGCGGACGGCGTGCAGAAGGAATCCAAGATTGCTAACGAGGCCAACAACTGGCAGGTGACCTTTGCGGGTTTGGACGTTTACGCAGAAGATGGCACGACTGAAATTGCCTACACGGTAGAAGAAGATGCCGTCGAAGGCTACGAAGCTTCGTATTCCGCAGACACGCTTACCATCACCAATTCTCACACGCCTGAAACCACCAAGGTGGAAGGCGCCAAGACCTGGAGCGATAATAACAACCAAGATGGCAAACGTCCGGCAAGCATCACAATTAACCTGTTGGCGGACGGCAAGAAGATCGATTCGAAGACTGTCAAGGAGTCCGACGGCTGGAAGTGGAGCTTCACCGACCTGCCCAAGTACAGCAACGGCGCTGAAATCGCGTACACCATCACTGAAGAAAGAGTTGCGGAGTACAGCGCCAAGGTCAGCGGATTCAACGTCACCAACACGTACACGCCCGGTAAGACCAGTGTGCCGGTGGCAAAGGTCTGGGCGGACGGGAACGACAAGGACGGACTCCGTCCTGATTCGGTGGTCGTGAAGCTGCTTGCGGATGGCAAAGACACAGGCAAGACGCTCACCTTGAACGCCGGCAACGAATGGCAGGGCTCCTTCGACGGCCTTGATGCCAAGAAGGATGGCAAGGACATCAAGTACACGGTTGATGAGGCTTCCGTGCCCGAAGGCTACACGAAGTCCATCGACGGCACCACAATCACTAACACGCATACGCCCAGCGAAGACAAGCCCATTAAAGTCGATGTCGTTATCAACAAGACCGACATGAACGGCACCGAAGTTGAAGGGGCCGTGATCGTCGTGGCCGACCTCGACGGCAACGAGGTGTCCTCCTGGACGTCCAAGGCCGGCGAGACCATGAGCGTCGCGGTGGAGCCGGGCGAGTACATCCTGAAGGAGACCGCCGCGCCCTCCGGCTTCCAGCGGGTCACCACCGAAATCCACTTCGCCGTCGCGGCCGACGGGACCGTCACGGTTGTCACGACCGACGTCGAGCCCGCCGGCGCCTGCGAAGTCGTGGACGGCGTGCTCGTGCTGAAGGACGCCGCCGAGAACACGACACCTGTTACTTCGACGGTTGATGTCGTTATCAACAAGACCGACATGAACGGCACCGAAGTCGAAGGGGCCGTGATCGTCGTGGCCGACCTCGACGGCAACGAGGTGTCCTCCTGGACGTCCAAGGCCGGCGAGACCATGAGCGTCGCGGTGGAGCCGGGCGAGTACATCCTGAAGGAGACCGCCGCGCCCTCCGGCTTCCAGCGGGTCACCACCGAAATCCACTTCGCCGTCGCGGCCGACGGGACCGTCACGGTTGTCACGACCGACGTCGAGCCCGCCGGCGCCTGCGAAGTCGTGGACGGCGTGCTCGTGCTGAAGGACGCCGCCGAGGAGGCTCCGAGCCCGACGCCGAAGCCGAATCCGACTCCTGACGATGTAGTTACCAAGACCATCAAGATCAAGTCCGATAATGGCAACACGGTTGTCGTTACCAAGGACGGGAAGCCGGTCGAGAACGGCGAATGGGTCAGTGATGGAGGCGAGCGTGAGTTCGTGTTCGGTCCGGGCACGTATACGGTGACTGCTACGGACAAGGACGGCAACAAGAAGTTCGATACCATCGTCGTGGGCGAAGATGGCGTAGTCACGGTCAACGGCAATGTGGTTAATGTGGACAACCCGATTACGGTTAACCCCAGGAAAGGGTCCGCATCGCCCACCAAGCAGACGAGCAGTAGGGCCGCAGCTTCGCCCACAAGCTCTTCGAGAGCTGCCGCTACTGCAGCAAGGACAACCGCAACTACATCCAGGTCTGCAACGACCGCGAAGACCGCCGACGATATGGCGCTGCCTACGCTAGTCTTCGGCGCCATGGCCGCCGCGGCGTTTGCCGCCGGTGCCTTCAGCCTGCGCCGCCGCAATAGCGCGAAGTAGCCAAGGGTCGCAAAACGTGGCAGCTGCGCGCGGCGTAGCTGCCACATCTGGATGCAAAACAGGAAAGTGCCCCAATGCCTACGGCACCGAAGCAATTCGGGCCGCAGCATTTGGGGCACTTCCTGTTCGACTTCGGTTCTGACATCGGCCCCAACAGGTTTGGCGAGGGTCTCAAATGCGCATCGATCCCCATTGCGTCTAGGCTTTCGCCGAGCTTCATAATTCCTACATAAATGTGCTCTTTATGCACTCCTGAAAAAGTACCTTTTAACCTAGGGATTTGGTAGGTGTATTGACGTGAGCTGCAAATGTGTAGATAAGCTTAATAAAAGTACTGGAAAAGTCACACTTTCTCTACGATAATTATAAGCAATAAGTTAGAGATGGCGAACTGCGTTCTTTTGCGTGGTTCGTCCAAATGTAGTCGTTGTCGGATGGAAGGATGCAGGATGAAGAAGAGCAGGCACGTAACCCGCGCATTGCCCATCGCGTTTGCCCTTGCGGCCCTGGCCCTAACGGCGGTGTTCGCCTTCGGCCAAGCCGGCGTTGCAGGCGCGGCGGATGGTAGCGACAAGGATCGCTGGGAGGCCTTCAAGACGGCCGTCGCAAACGGCGGCGAGGTTAGCCTTGCCGAGTTCGTTGATGATGACGGCAATCTGGTGGCCCTCGATGGCCCGATTGTCGTTCAAGGTGCCGTTAGCATTACCGGGACTGGTACGATAATTCGTGACGGGGGCAATCTCAACTTCCCCGTGTTCAGGGTAGAAAAGAATGGCAATCTGACCTTGAGCACTGGTGTCACGCTGTCGGGCAAGTCGGTTTCGTGTGGGGGAACCGTGCCTAGCAGAAATCTCGATGATTACGCGTCTGAAGGCGAAAAGGAGACGCCTGTTCTTGAAACCACCTCCGTGACGCAAGCCAAAGAGGGCGAACGTTATGCCATGGTGGTTACCGGCGGATCGGACTACGATGGCCTTTTCCTGGGCGCAAACTACGGTACCACTGACAATGTTATTCACGGCAAGGATTTCGGAGACAGCAATTGGCTTACATCGGAAGAACCCGTGGACGGCGGTCAGTACGACTGGCATGTCTTCTTCGAGGGGAATACGGCATTTAGGATTAGCCCGTACGCTCTCGACGGTTCTGATGGAAAGAATGGTTACGTCCTGCGCTCCTGGAATGGTGACGGCCACAAGGTAACGTTGGACAGGCGTGGCCGTGGTGCTTCTTTCTATATTGATACGTTCGCAATAAACGGCGGGAAGCTCAACGAATACTATGTTAAGGAGTCCAGAATCGAAGGTGCCCTATGGGTCACCGGTGGGCACCTGGTAAACGATAGGAGCAACCTTGACCCGAGCGCCAACCGCGGCACGAGCGCAGGTCAGCGCAACAACAACGTTGCTCTCGTTACCTACAAGTGGACGCTGGCTGACGGCAGCAAATACGATACGAAGGCAGAAGCCGAGAAAAACGCGAAAGCGCAAACAGTCTGGACAATTCCGGGCCATGATGCAACTACCGATAAAGACCAAGCCCAGCAATGGCTCAACGATTATGTCGCACAAAGCAGCCAGTGCGACGACTCTACCATCGGTTGTGGCGTGATTACATCAGATCAGTTTGGCTCTGGGTCTGCCGACAATCCACGCGGCTTCTTCGTGAAGGTGGAAGACGGTGGTACGGCTAAGCTTGCGGGCGCGACTTTGCGCGATTTCGTGACTGACGGGTCGGTGCGCTATGTGGCACCTGTGGCGGTGAAGGATGGTACCTTCAACGTTGAGAGCGGATCCATCACGCACAACTCCGTGGGCTACACCGCCGACAACTCCATGCACAACGCGACCGCGCACGATATCGGTAAAGAGTCCGAGCGCGGCGATTTCACCTACAACGGCGCCATGGCCAATTGGGCTAAGACCGAAACTGCCGGCGCAATCATCTACACGGTTGGTTCCGAGGGCACCATTTCCGGTGGCACTATCTCTGGCAACCGAGGCGACACGGGCGGCGTGTTGGTCCAAGGCCAGGGCAATGCCGACCGCGAGACGGCAAGAGGCGACAACACGCCTTCCACGGTGCGCTTCATGGGCGGCACCATCGACAACAACATCGGCGTTCATCAAGGCGGCGGCATGACCGTGTACAACGGCGCCACGGTTGAAATGGGCGACGGTACTAGTATTCCTGCTATCACGAACAACTTCTCGTGGCACAAGGGCGGCGGCGTGTTCGTGTGCGAAGAGATCTTCGCGTCGAAGAAGTCCGTGGTTGACTTCGGTGGGCCTGCAAACATCCCTGTGGCCGACGCGACCTTCATCCTGAACAGCGGCAACATCGACGGTAACGTAGCCGTGCACCGCGGCGGCGGCATCGAAGTGGCGTCGAACCACGTGATGCTCTATGGCGGCTCCATTTCCAACAACAACAGCCGCACCCTCGGCGGCGGCATCTACGTTGAAGGCGACGAGGGGCGCATGTACCAGCTCTACGTGGCCAACGGCTGCATCTCTGGTAATGCCGCGCTTAACAAGGGCAGTCTGGGTAGCGTCACTCGCGGACCTTCCAACGCGGCAGGCGGCTGCGGGTTCAGCAACGAACTGAACGCTCCCAACACCGACGTGACCTATCGCAACGGCTTCTGGAACGAGCAGGGCGACGGCGGCGGCCTGTGGCTGTGCCCCCTGGGCGGCAACTCTACGTTTTCCATCACGGCGACCAACAATGTGGTCGTAGCCGGCAACTCGAAGGACGGCGAAGGCAGAGACGTTTTCATTACCCGTCCGCGTAAGGGTATCGGCAACGGCATCAACGTCATTCAGCTTGGTTCCGGTAACGACTTCGTGGTCGAGGGAAGCGACGGCGTCAAGCTCGATCCGTACACCACCTACTCCGGCAAACTCGCGCTGGCAAACAACGTTCAGTCCTGTGATGGCGGCGTGCTCATTCAGAACAACAGCGCGGTGAACGGCGGCGGCATTGCAGCTAACGGCACCGTGCTGTTCGGTAACCCTGAAAACACCTACCGTGCTGCTGCGGGCATCGACCTGACAAAGGTTTGGGGTTCGGAGCGTTCTGAGCAACCGATCACCCTCAAGCTGTTTGCCGAAGCGGACGGTCAACGTGCAGAAATCGACACGATTACCCTCAACGGCGTCTCCGACATCGAAGAGGGACTTGTTAACGAGTCTACCGACTCCTACGAGTCTGAACCTTGGGTCGCGAACATTGGCTTGCCCCTTTCGGTTGTTATGCCCGACGAGAGCGTGAAGCCGCTCTTCACCGTGCAGATCGATGGAGAGTCCGAACCGCGCGACCCGTCCGATCGCGCTGCCCTGGAGGCCGTCTACAACGACAAGGCATCTGTGCAGCTGGCTGACTGGAATCTGGTGATCGAAGAGCAGACCGAAGCCGGCGATCCAATGACCTACATTCTTGCCTCCGACAAGGCAACGCTTACGGCAGATGCGGTCGCCGAGGAAGGCCAGCCAGTTACTTACACCGATGTCGACGGCAAAGAGCTGTTCACTGTCGGCACGTACACAGTGCACTTCGATTTCGCGAACCAAATCATCAATGACAACGAGCCGACTATCGAAAAGTACGTGGCGCAGGATGTGCATGCCGAAGTGGAGTGGGGCAAGAACTTCCCCTACGATATTCTGGCTTATGTGCCTGTGGACGCTAAGTCCATTCGTATCACCGACACGCTGGATTCCCAGCTGGTATTTGCGGATAGCGCCGAAGCGATTGCTGCGACTGCCGTGATCAAAGACACCAACGATCACACTGTTCACGGCACGGTTGAAGATCCTAGCGGTACGCCCATTAAGGCTACGGCAACGATTGATGATAAGAACCAGGTACTGTCTGTGGAAGTGCCCGACGCAACTGCCGCGCAGGGCAAGTACATCCAAATCACGTTCAATGCGAGGCTTTCCGACGATGCAGCGCTGAAGTACACCACGGTCACCGACAACAAGACGGTGAAGGGTGGTTCGGAATCTCACGAAGGCATTCCGAACAAGGCGACCTACGAGTACAACGTAGGCAACGACTGGATAAGCGTTCCGGAATCCAACACGGTTACCGTCGAGCCCAAACCCGAAGAGCCCGAGATTGAGAAGTACGTCAACAAGGACGTGCACAAGAACATCGGCTTGCAGGAAGTGTTCACCTACGACGTCGTGGCCTACGTGACGCATGACGCCGAAGAGTTCCTGCTGACCGACACGCTCGATTCGCAGTTGCGCTTCGCCTCCGCCAAGGCCGAAGACGTGAAGGTCGTCTCGCTTGCAAACGCCGATGCCGACCACACGCCTGAATCTGGCAAGTGGATTACCGCGGGCGAGGCGGTTGAGGGCGCAACCATCACCTTCGCTGATCCTGGCAAGGATGACGGTGGCACCCTTACGGTGGAAATCAAGGACGCCAGTGCGTTGCGCGGCCAGTGGGTCAAGGTGACTTTCGACGCGAAGATCGCCGACGGCCTGAAGGCATCCGACCTCCAGCTGACCGACGTGGCAGACGCCACCGAGGAGAACCGTGCTGCTCCCAACAAGGGCAACGATCCGGTTGTCTCCGACGAGGACCACTCCGGCGTGCCGAACGCGGCCGAGTACAAGATCAAGGTCGGCAACGACTACAAGTACAGTGACAAGTCCAATACCGTCACGGTTAAGCCCGAAGAGCCCACGATCGAGAAGTACGTAGGCAAGGACGTCCATCAGGATGTGGCGATTGACGAAGTGTTCACCTACGACATCATCGCCTATGCCACGCCCGATGCCACCAAGCTGACCATCACCGACACGCTGATCAAGAACCTCGAGTTCGTAAGCACGAGCGACCAGGTGAGGGTGGTCGACCTCGGCACGACCAACAATCACAAGACCAACGGCGAGTTCACGGGCGCCAACGCCGACGCCACCGTTGCGAAGGCTGTGGATGTCGACATCGATGGTTCCGAAGTCTCCATCGATTCCAAAACCAAGACCCTCACCGTGGTTGTCAACGACGTGGATAAGCAAGGTCTGCAGGGCCACTTCATCCGCGTGACGTTCGACGCGAAGCTGTCCGCTGCGGCAACACCGGTTAAGGTTACCGACAACGGCACGGTTGCATCTGACAAGGAGCACACGGGCGTCGACAACCAGGCCAAGTACACGATCGAGACCGCCAACGGCTACACCTACGAAGACGAGTCCAACGTCGTTACGGTCAAACCGAAAGAAGACAAGCCCGAGATCGAGAAGTACGTGGCCAAGGACGTGCACAAGGACCTCGCGACCATCGACGAGACCTTCACCTACGACATCGTGGCCTACGTGACCAAGGATGCCGACAAGCTGACCGTGCTTGACGAGCTCGATAGCCAGCTGCAGTTCGCAAGCGCAGAGGGTGACGTGAAGGTGGCCGACCTGGGCGAGACCGTCGACCACGCGCCCAACGGCTCCGTGGCGCAGGCCGGCACCGACATCACGCCGGCAGCCAAGGCGACCATCTCCGGCCAGAACCTCGCGGTGTTCATCGCCGACGCCAAGG
>CAMORQ010000035.1 GCA_946623915.1 uncultured Coriobacteriaceae bacterium
GTCCGCTTACCCGCGCATCATCGATTTCGCCCGCCTCGCCGACATAGCCCATGGGGTGGGCGCGTACTTGATGGTGGACATGGCGCATATCGCCGGATTGGTGGCGGGCGGGGCGCATCCTTCTCCGATGCCCTATGCCGACATCGTCACCACCACCACGCATAAAACTCTGCGCGGCCCGCGCGGCGGGTTGATCCTCACCAATTCCGAGGAAATCGCCGCAAAGGTGGACAGCGCCGTGTTCCCGGGAAGCCAGGGCGGCCCGCTCATGCACGTTGTTGCGGCCAAGGCCGTCGCGTTCCATGAAGCGCTCCAGCCCGAATTCCGCACGTACGCCGCAAACGTGGTGGCCAATTGCGCACGCCTCGGCGAAGGTCTTACCGACGGCGGCCTCAGGCTGGTGTCGGGCGGCACCGACAACCACCTGTGCCTTGTCGACCTCACATCGTCGAACGTGTCCGGGCGCGATGCGAGCAACCTGCTCGAACACGTGGGGTTCACGGCCAACAAGAACGCCATCCCGCGCGACCCGCGTCCCGCTTCCGTTGCCAGCGGCATCAGGCTAGGCACAGCGGCGGGCACCACGTGCGGCATCACCGGCGACGAGTTTTACCTTATCGGACAGACTATCGCGCAGGTGCTCTTCGGTGCGAGCGAGCAGACGCTGCGTTCCATGGAAGACGGCGGTTTTGCACCAGCGCCGGAAGACGAAGAGCTGCTGGCACACGCCCGGGAAGTCGCAGACGGCATCTTGGCGGCCCATCCCTTGTATCCAGAGCTGGGCTAGGCGGCTTTTATCGCACTGCCCGCGCGTATGTTAGGAGCATCCATGGCAGACGATCAGACGATGACATCGCAACTGGGCGTCGACCGACCCAGTTGGGACGAGTACTTCATGATGCTGGCGAACCAGGTCGCTTCGCGCACCACGTGTCTGCGTCGCGCCGTCGGCTGCGTGATCGTGAAGGACAAGCGCATCTTGGCCACCGGATACAATGGCGTGCCCACGGGCCTGCGCCATTGTGCGGAGACGGGGTGTTTGCGCCAGCAGATGGGCATTCCCTCTGGTCAGCGCCATGAAATCTGTCGAGGTCTGCATGCGGAGCAGAACGCCATCATTCAGGCGGCGCGCTACGGCACCGACATATCCGGAGCTACTATCTATGTGAACACCCAGCCGTGCGTGGTGTGCGCGAAGATGCTGATCAATGCAGGTATCGCCGAAATCGTGTATCAGAATCCCTATCCCGACGACCTGTCCATGGAGCTTCTCGAAGAGTCCGGCATCGCCTTGCGTGTTTTCGACCCGAGCTAGGTCGCACGCCGTTTGTCCGCGCACGAGCATTGCTCATCGGTTGGAAGCAAATAGTACTTTTCGACACATTTGTTGTATATCTATGCGTAAAAGTTCGAAAAGTTTTAATGACAAGCTTTTGCAACTGTAACCATTCCGTTATCATGTGTGCGGTGCGCCGTCCGCTTGGTGGCGCATCAAGGTAGGGAAGTGTTGGGTATGGTTGTGGCAATCGTGCTAGGTGCGCTGGCAGGGGTGGTTGGTTTCCTCCCGCTCGTGCGCAGCATAGACTTGGCGAAAAACGCCACGCCGACAAGCAATCTGGGCCACGCTGGCGCATTGTTGCTGGGAGTGCTCGTATCGTTTGTCATCCTTGCCGTGGCGGTGGTGGTTTGCATCGTCGTCGCGCGCGACCTTACCGTTGCTTTTGCCTTGGCCGAAGCCGGCGCGCTTATCGTAAGCGCCATTGTCTTCGGTGCAAGCAGACTGGTTGGCAAGAAGTAGAAAGGCGCATCTCACGTGGAAACCGCAGAGGTTCTAGGTCCCCTAGAGTTTGTCAACGAGCACGTACCCGAACTGCAGAAGTCGCTCATGAATCCCGACTGGATCATCGGCGACGGGGGCGCGGTCGGGTTCACCCAGTACGTGCTGTGGATGCTCATCGTGTTGGCCATCGTCATGATCGTGGTCCTTACGGCGGCCAAAAAGCTCAACCTCGTTCCAAGCAGCAAGTTCACGGGCTTGGTCGAGTACGGGTACAACTTCGTGGCGAAGGACATCGCCGAAGGATCGATTGGGCATGGCTACAAGAAGCATATTCCGTTTTTGGCCACGTTGTTCTTCTTCATTTTGATCGCTAACTTCGTCGGCCTGATTCCCGGATGCCGCACGCCAACCGGCACCATCAGCATCACCTGGGCCCTGTCGCTTATCGCATTTGTGTACTTCAATTATTACGGCATCAAGAAGAAGGGTGGCCTGGGCTACCTGAAGTCCATCGCGCCTTCCGGCTTGCCTAAGCCTATGGTGCCTTTTATCTGGCTGCTCGAATTCATTTCGCTGGTCATCCGCGCGCTTACGCTGGCAGTGCGGCTCTTCGGCAATATGTTCGCAGGTCACATGGCACTGGGCATCTTCGCGCTGTTGGCAACCGGCTTCATCCAGGGAGCCATCGGCGGCGTCGTAAGCCCGCTCCTTGGCTCTACGTCGATCGTCTGGATGCTGTTCCTCGTGTTCATGTACGCACTCGAAATGCTGGTGGCTTTCATCCAGGCGTACGTGTTCACCATCCTCACCGCCGTGTACATCTCGCTGGCGGAATCGGAGCACTAGGAACGCGCGGGCCTGTGCGCCCGCATGCCGCACGCGCGGCGCAGGATTTGGTTTTAACGATTCACCACGGGTCGTCAAAACATAGGTAAAGGTGTGTTGGCACCCGTGTGGGTGTTAGACAGACAAGGAGGAAATCGTGGAGACTGTATTCATCATTAGCGCACTGAAGCTGGTTGGCTACGGCCTTGCGGCCATCGGCCCTGGCATCGGCATCGGCATCGCCTGCTACGGCTGCTGCGTGGCTTCTGCTCGCCAGCCCGAACTGGCCGGTCGCCTGTTCACCAACTTCATCATCGGCGCCGCACTGGCCGAAGCTCTGGCCCTGCTGGGCTTCGTTCTGGCGTTCATCCTCTAGCCGCTTGTTGCAGCGAAACCTTTTAGCAACAAGGAGGTTAGGGTGAACAAGAGAGCAAAGAATGCATGCGCGCGCATTTGCAGTGTTCTGGCTGCAGCTAGTGCGTTTGTAGCGTTCCCCGCGCTGGCGTTCGCCAACGAGGAAAAGGAAGGCATCGCGGTCATCCTGCCGGACATGAACGAGTTCATTCCCATGCTGATCGCGTTCATCGTGTTGTGGATCGTGCTGGCCAAATTCGGCTGGCCGGCCTTCGACAAGATGATCCAGAATCGCTCGGATGCCATCCAAGCGGATTTGCAGAAAGCCGAAGATGCGCGCGTCGAAGGCGAGCGCACGTTGGCCGAATACAGGCAGGAGCTTGACCAGGCCAAGATGCAGGCTGCGCAAATTATCGCCGACGCCAAGCAAACTGGCGAAACGGCCAGGGCGGACATTACTGCGAAAGCGCAGCAAGAAGCCGCGGAAATGATCGAGAAGGCACGTACTGCGATCGAAACCGAAAAGAAGGCTGCCGCCGCGCAGCTGCAGGGTTCGGTGGCGGACGCGTCGGTCGAGGTCGTTGCCAAGCTGTTCGGGTCGGGCCTAACCGACGACGAGCACCGCGCGCTGATAGAGCGCTATGTGAACGAGGCGGGTAGTTTCAATGCCAGCTAACCGTTACCACGCAAAAGCCGAGGTCGACATCTACGCCAAGACCTTGCTCGAACAGCTGAACGCCAAAGGCGGCATCGACGCCGTCATGGAAGCGCGCAGCCAAATGGAGCAGATCGTGGCATACAACCGTAGCCACATCGAACTGAACCGTGCGGCTTCGGATGCCACCATGGCTCCCGAAAAGCGTGCGAGCCTGGTCAAGGGCGTTTTCAGCAACACGAGCGAAGAGCTGTCCAGTGTGCTGGGGGTCATGGCGCAGCGGGGTGGACTCGACATCCTGCCTCGTGTGCTTGCCGCGTACAACGATCTGATCAAGAACCAGCTCGGTGTCACGGTGGTGGACGTGGTTACACGCGTTCCGCTCGACGACCATCTGCGCGACCTTATCAAGAACAAGGCGAAAAACGAGCTCGGCGGCGACGTCGTTTTGCGTGAGCAAATCGACACGAACATGCTGGGCGGCATCATCATGAGCGCGGGCAGTCGACGCATCGACGCCAGCATGAACACCATGCTGGAAGGTGTGCGCACCACGCTCAAGAAGACTAGTTAGGGAAGTAGGTGAAGAAGTGACTGAAATCACCGCACAGTCGATTGACGAGGCGCTGCGCGCGCAGCTTGAAGCGTTGGACACCAACGTCGAATCTCGTGAAGTCGGCACGGTTATCCAGGTCGGCGACGGTATTGCCCGTATCGACGGCCTGAAGGACGCCATGGCAGGCGAGCTTCTCGAATTCACCGGGGAAGGCGGCAAGATCGTTTACGGCCTTGCCCAGAACCTCGAGGAAGACGAAGTGGGCGCCGTGCTTTTGGGCGACGTCACCGTCATCAGGGAAAACGACCAGGTGCACACCACCGGTCGCATCGTGGAGGTTCCAAGTGGTCGAGGGATGCTCGGCCGCGTCGTGAACCCGCTTGGCCAGCCCATCGACGGCAAAGGCCCCATCGAAGCAGAGGGTTATCGACCCGTGGAGTTCAGGGCTCCCGGCGTTATCGAGCGCCAGCCCGTGAACGAGCCCATGCAGACGGGCATTCTTGCCATTGACTCGATGATTCCCATCGGGCGTGGCCAGCGCGAGTTGATCATCGGTGACCGCCAGACCGGTAAGACGGCTATCGCCATCGACGCCATCATCAACCAAAAAGGCCAGGACATGATCTGCATCTACGTGGCTATCGGCCAGAAGGCCTCCACGGTTGCGAACCTGGTGGAAACGCTGGAAAAGCACGGTGCCATGGAGTACACGATCATCGTGTCGGCTACCGCGTCCGATTCCGCGCCGCTGCAGTACATTGCGCCCATGGCCGGTGCCGCTATCGGCGAGTACTTCATGTACAACGGCGAAGACGGCCAGCCCGCCAACGCCAACAATCCCGGCCGTCACGTGCTCTGCATCTATGACGACCTGTCCAAGCAGGCTGTGGCCTACCGCCAGATGTCGCTGACGCTGCGCCGTCCTCCGGGACGCGAGGCGTATCCCGGCGACGTGTTCTATCTGCACTCCCGCTTGCTCGAGCGCGCTGTGAAGATGTCCGACGAAAACGGCGGCGGCTCTCTGACGGCTCTGCCCGTAATCGAAACGCAGGCCGGCGACGTGTCCGCCTACATTCCCACGAATGTGATTTCGATTACCGACGGCCAGATCTTCCTGGTGACGGACCTGTTCTTCCAGGGCCAGCGCCCCGCTGTCGACGTCGGTATCTCGGTGTCGCGTGTAGGCGGTTCTGCCCAGGTGAAGGCCATGAAGCAGGTCGCAGGCTCCCTGCGTCTGGACTTGGCCAGCTACCGCGAACTGCAAGCGTTTACCCAGTTTGGGTCCGACCTCGACAAGGCCACCCAGCAGCAGCTGGCTCGCGGCGCACGCATGACCGAACTGCTCAAGCAGGGTCGCTACGTGCCCATGCCCGTCGAGGAGCAGGCCATCGCCATCTATGCAGGCGGTCATGGCTTCCTGGACAGCATCGAAGTCGAAGACGTGACCCGCTTCCGCGGCGAGCTGCTCGACTACCTGCGCGGCAGCCATGCCGGTATCCTGGAAGACCTGCGCACGGAAAAGAAGTTCACCGAGGACATCGAAAGCAGGCTTGACGCCGCCATCGAGCAGTTCAAGCAGAACTTCGCATCGTCGGGAATCGTGGAGTAGGGCGGAGTTAAGGCATGCCGAACCTACATGACTTAGAGAGGCGCATCAACTCCGTCAACTCGACGAAGCAGATTACGCGCACCATGGAAATGGTGGCGGCGGCCAAGATTCGCAAGGCCACCGATCGCGTGGACGCTGCTACGCCCTACGCTGAGTCCATGAGCGAAATGCTCGGGAACGTGGCCGAAAGCGCTGGCAATTTGGAAAACGCGCTGCTTGCCACCCACGACGACGAAAAGAACATCCTTTACATCGCCGTGGTTTCCGACCGTGGTTTGGCGGGCGGTTTCAACAGCAACGTGTTGCGCCACGTGGAGCGCGAAGTGCATGCTGCGCGCGCCCGGGGTGCAAACGCCCGCGTCGTTGCTTGCGGAAAGAAGGCCATCACGTACTTCGATTTCCGCAAGATCGAACTGGATCTGACGTTCAAGGACCAGTCGGCCGACCCGACTCTCGACGAAGCGCTCCAGATTTCGGCGCGCGCGATAGAGGGTTACACCACAGGTGAGTACGACCGCGTCGTGCTGGTCTACAACCACGCGAAGAATGCTGCTGAACAGCAGCTGCGCGAAGAAGTGGTGCTCCCCATAGACGCCGAAGCGCTCGCGACTCCCGCGCGCGTTCAGGACGAAGGTGCGGAAAAGGCCGTCTTGCAGGGCGATTCCATTTTCGAGCCCGACGCCGAGTCCGTTTTGGACAGCCTGCTACCCGCCTACGTGAAGACGATGATCTACCACGCGTTGGTGGACAGCGCCGCAGCCGAGCAGGGTGCACGCCGTACCGCCATGAAAAGTGCAACCGACAACGCGAACGAAATGGTCGAAACGCTTCAGCGCTTCTACAATCGCGTTCGCCAAGGCGCCATTACCACCGAAATCAACGAAATCGTTGGCGGCGCAGCAGCTTTGGAGGAATAAGAATGGCAACAGAAACCAACAAACAAGGAGCAGTGGGGCGCATTGTTCGCATCGTCGGTCCTGTTATCGACGTCGAATTCCCGCAAGACGCCATCCCTGCCATTTACAACGCGCTCACGGTGGACGCCGACACGCCCATCGGCCGCGTGAGCTGCGTGCTGGAGGTGCAGATGCACCTTCCCGGCGACCTGGTTCGTGCCGTGGCCATGAGCTCGACCGACGGTTTGATCCGCGGCCTCGAGGTGCAGGACACGGGCAACCCGATCATGATGCCGGTGGGCCAGGAGACGCTTGGGCGCATTTGGAACGTTATCGGCGAGCCGGTTGACGGCAAGCCCATGCCCGAGATCACTGAGTGGATGCCTATCCACCATCCGGCTCCCGACTACGAAACGCTTACCACCAACACCGAGATCTTCGAGACGGGCATCAAGGTCGTCGACCTGATCGAGCCCTTCATCAAGGGCGGTAAGACCGGCCTGTTCGGCGGCGCTGGCGTCGGCAAGACCGTTATCATCCAGGAGCTGATCAACAACCTTGCTCAGGAGCACGGTGGCACATCCGTGTTCACGGGCGTAGGCGAGCGTACCCGCGAAGGTACGGACCTGTACCTGGAAATGAGCGAGTCCGGCGTTATCAACAAGACCTGCTTGGTATACGGGCAGATGAACGAGCCTCCTGGAGCACGTCTGCGCGTCGGTCTTGCGGGGCTTACCGAAGCCGAGTACTTCCGCGATCAGGGCCAGGACGTGCTGCTGTTCGTGGACAACATCTTCCGCTTCACCCAGGCGGGTTCGGAAGTGTCGGCTCTTCTGGGCCGCATGCCTTCCGCAGTGGGTTACCAGCCGACGTTGGCAACCGAGATGGGTGACTTGCAGGAGCGCATTACGTCGACCGCGGTCGGTTCGATCACGTCCGTGCAGGCCGTGTACGTGCCCGCCGACGACCTGACCGACCCGGCGCCTGCCACTACGTTTACCCACCTCGACGCCAAGACGGTGCTTTCGCGTTCCATCGCCGAGCTGGGTATTTACCCGGCGGTGGACCCGCTCGAGTCCACGAGCCGCGCTCTCGACCCGCAGGTCGTCGGTCAGGAGCACTACGACGTGGCCGTTGGCGTGCAGGAAATCCTGCAGAACTACAAGGACCTGCAGGACATCATCGCCATCCTGGGTATGGACGAACTTTCCGAAGAGCAGAAGATCGTCGTTAACCGCGCCCGCAAGGTGCAGAAGTACCTGGGACAGCCGTTCCATGTGGCGGAAGTGTTCACGGGTAACCCGGGCCGTTACGTGAAGCTCGAAGACACCATCCGCAGCTTCCGCGAGATTCTCGACGGTAACTGCGACGAGATTCCCGAGCAGTGCTTCGTGTACAAGGGAGCCATCGAGGAAGTCTACGCGGCTTACGAGCAGATGCAGAAGGAACAAGCAGAGGCGGAGGCGTAAATGGCTAGCCTGGTCTGCGATATCGTCACACCGGCTCAGCAGGAGTTTTCTGCGGAGTGCTACATGGTGGCCGTGCCTGGTGAAAGCGGGCACATGGGCTTCATGCCTGGGCATGCGCCGCTTATGTCCACGCTGGCCGACGGCGAAGTTCGCATATTCTCCGACGCCAACACGCTCAGCCACCGTTTCGCGTGCCAGGGCGGTTACGTTCAGGTTACTGGCGAAAAGGTGATCGTGCTTACTGACCGAGCAGTGCCCGCCGATTCCATTGACACGGCGGACGTGTCCGCCAAGCTTGCCGAAGTCGAAAGCAAGCTTGCTGCTTTGGAAGAAGGGGCGCCCGAGCGCAGCGTGCTCGAATACGACCTGCGCTGGTACCGTACGCTTCAGCAAATCGCCTCTGCGTAGCGCACGACTTTTCAGGCGCCGTTTGGCGCCCGGAAGGCACACGGCGACAAAACGAAAAGGTCGCATCCTGGCAAAGGGTGCGACCTTTTGCGTTGGGCGCAAAAGTTGCGCAACAAACCTGATGCGTAGGCAGGTACCATTACTCTAGACTTCCTTGCATCAAGCGTGTGCAAGGACGAAAGCATAGCCTGTGAACAGGGATTATGCTATCATGGAAGAACGTATTAGCGAAGAATCGAGGCGCCATGCTCTGTCAACAATGCGGTAAGTCTCTCCCTGACGAAGCCCAATTTTGCGCAGCGTGCGGTGCGTCTGTGACGCAAGCCGGAGCTGCAACGGTCATCTCGAATCCCGCGGCCATGGATACGGTTGTGCTCGATAACGTTCCCGACGACGTCCCTCAGATGGCTGGGGCGCCTGTCGCTGTGCCAGTTGCTCAGGCGATTCCCGCTTCCGCTCCCGTGCGCAGCGGCGAATCGTTTTTCGAAGCGGACGCGCCGCAGGAAACGTCGTTCGATGCGCAGCACGCCCAAACCATGCAACTTCAGGCCGCTTCGCGCAAGCGAGGCGTGCCCATGATAGCGGGCATTGCGGTTGCATGCGTGCTGGCGATAGGGGCGATGCTCGTGGGAACGCTGGCGGCAACGCAGGGCGGCGCCGACGGAACCGTCGGGGCCGAGGAGGCGTTTGCCGATGACAGCGTTGTGTTCGTGGACTTCAACGTCGAAGCCGAAGACGGCCTTCAGGACTCGACGCCTATCCCCATCGAAATCGAAGGCAAGGACTGGACGGGCAAGGAAGTAAGCACGAAGATCACCTACCATCCGCGAACGGGATCGGTGGCTCTGCGCCCGGGAAATTATGTCGCGCGCATCTATTCGCCTCCCGTGTCTGCCGATGGCCGGCTGTACCGCTATCCGGAGAAAACGTACCGCATAGACATTCCCCGGGCATCTGCTTCCGATGCAGCAGGTTCGGCCCGTTCGGACGATTCCCTGTTCGGCGACGAAGAGAGTCCGCTGGCCGCAGAGGGCGCATCCTCAAGTGCTGCAGCGTCTAGCGATGCAGCTGCCGAAGAGCAAGGGCAGCCATCCAGCGATGCGGCCCCAAGCGACGGCGCCGTAGACGATGCTGTCATCAACGGGAGCGACCATATCACCGTCGGCGCAGACGATCCGCTTACGTTCGAGGTGCGCGACGACGCTACCGAAGAAGAGGTGGCGCAGGCTCAGGATGCCATTGCTCAGGCCGACGAGGAAATGGCCAACAGCCAGGATGTGTTCACCGAAGAAGAGGGTAGGCAGATAAACGAACAAGCACAGCAGGTTCTGATGCCGGAAGGTACCAGCGGTGGTACCGAAGACGGCAACGGCGCCGATACGCTTCAGGAGGAGCAGGTGGAAAGCTCGGGCGCGCCCGAGGCTGGAAGCGATGTTTCGACGGAAGAGCCCACCGAAACTCCCGCAGATAATCAGGCGGAAGAGCAGGCGACAGAGCCCGCGGAGGGGGCTGCAGAGGAGGAGGCGCCACCTTCCGATGCTGCGCAGACTAACAGCTCCGCCACGGACGGCGCCCTTGAACGCGAAAGCGAGACGCAGTCTCTTGAGTCCCCGTCGATTCTAGGCGACGGCTCGACGGAGACCCCGTCCCTGTTCGGAGGCGATTCGTCGTCGACGAACAGGCTGCGGCCAGACGCTTCTGCTTCCGATGCAGAGGCATCCGCCGACAATCCCCTAGGCTCGGACGCGGAAGCGAGTGCTCCTTCTGTCACCGATGCGGGCGCGGACGAGACGAATCGCGTGTCTTCGTCGCCTGAAGCATCGGAGCGTGCCGCTTCGAGCGCCGGTGAGTCCTGGCGGCCCGGCGTGTCGAACGCGACGTCATCTGCAGCATCATCTTCGTCCGCAACGACTTCGTCTGCTGCGACGTCTTCCGCATCGTCGCCCGCTACGTCTTCGTCGAACATGGACGCTTCGTCGGACGCGGGTTCCTCGTCGGGTTCTGCAGCGTCGTCGAACACCGCTTCTTCTCGGTCAGCCTCTTCGTCTAGTTCCGCTTCGTCTGGTGCCGCATCGTCTGCGAACGGCGCGTCCGCATCGTCCTCTAAGGCCCCCCAGCGCAAGGATGCAGCCATCGATAAGTCCAAGCTCTACGACGCGTACTTCAAGATCATTCAAGCCTATCAGACGGCAAGGGTCGGCGACGAGGCGTCTTCGAACGCGAAAATCGAAGGCATATTGCTGTGCCAGAAGTACCTCCCTATCGATTCCGACAAGCGGGTGTATGCGTATTGCGACATCAACGGCGACGGCATCGAAGAACTTCTGATCGGTGTGAAGGATGCAGACGGCAAAGACAAAGATGCCGCGAAAAGCTCGGACGACGCGGGGCAGGGAAGGGAAGTCTTCCATCTTGTTGCCGCGGACAATGTTTCGTCTGGCACGGTGAAGACGCTGGTCATGGCTTCGTCGAAAGGCACGCCTTTGGTGTTCGCAGGCGGAATCTATCTGGATGCGCCGGCGGTGGGCAACGGCGTTGCGACCTACTGGAAGCTCGAGCCGAAAACCAACAAACCCACTGCGGTCGAATCGTTTACCTTCGATGGCGGCAAGGTCGTCGCCTACGCGGAAGGAAACGGGAAGGCCGTCGCTTGCGACCAGGCAAAATACGACGAGGTTGCCAAGAAATCCCGTCCGCTGAAAGCGGTCGAGTGGCGCGCTGTTGCGGACTTCGATG
>CAMORQ010000036.1 GCA_946623915.1 uncultured Coriobacteriaceae bacterium
GCTCGTGGCTTCCACGGGCGTCATCGGCGTGCCGCTTCCCCTGGAACCCTTCGAGAACAACCTGGGGACCGCCCACGAGCGCGCAGCCGACAATCCTATGACAGGTCATGACGCCGCGTGCGCCATCATGACCACCGACACGATGCCCAAGGAAGTCGCCTATTCGTGGAAGAGCGAAGATCCCGCATGCTGGGGTTCGACGTTCACGGTGGGGGGCTGCTGCAAGGGCAGCGGCATGATCATGCCGAACATGGCCACGATGATTGCGCTCGTGACCACCGACTTTCCCGTCGAAGGCCCGGCGGCGCATGCAGCGTTGCGCGCGGCGGTCGACGAAAGCTTCAACAAGGTTACGGTCGATTCCGACACGTCCACCAACGACACCTGCCTGCTGCTTGCCAGTGGAGAAGCGGCGCCCGACGGCTTCGGGCCCGTTTCGGAGGGTCGTGCCTACGAAGAGTTCTGCGATGTGCTGCTTGCGGTGTGCGAAGACCTGGCCCGCATGATTGCCATGGACGGGGAAGGGGCGACGCGCCTGGTCACCGTCGTGGTGGAAGGGGCGGCCACCGACGCCGATGCCGATTTGGCGGCGCGCGCCATCGCGAATTCGCCGCTTGTGAAAACGGCCATCGCCGGTCGCGATGCCAACTGGGGTCGCATCGCCGCCGCGGCGGGCAAGAGCGGCGCCGCTTTCGAGCAGAACCGCGTCGACATCGACATCATGGGTTTACCCGTGCTGCGCGCCGGCCTTCCGGTCGAGTTTTCGGAAGACGAAGCGCTTGCCCGGTTCGAAGAACCTGAAATCGTCATCGAGGTGAATCTGGGCGCAGGCGATTGCGCGACCCAGATCTGGACCTGCGATTTCACACACGAGTACATTTCGATCAACGGAGACTACCGCACATGATTCTGAAGAAAGACGACATTCCCGCCGACGTAAACCTTTCGCTGCAGGCTGACATCCTGGCCGAGGCGCTCCCTTGGATAAAGACCGCCACGGGACGCACCGTGGTCATCAAGTACGGCGGCGCGGCGATGGTCGATCCGGCTCTGCGCTCGTCGGTGATGAGCGACATCGTGCTGCTGAAGCTGATCGGCTTGAATCCCGTGATTGTTCACGGCGGCGGCAGCGCTATCAACGAGGCGTTCGCGCGCTACGATATTCCCGTCGAGTTCAAAAACGGCATGCGCGTGACCACGGATGCCGCGATGGACGTGGTGAAGATGGTGCTCGTCGGGCAGGTGAACCAGGATCTCGTGCGCGATTTGAACAAGCACGGCAACCTTGCCGTGGGTATCTCGGGCAACGATGGGGGCACGCTTGTCGCCGAGCAGCTCGATCCCGATCTTGGGCGGGTAGGCAAAGTGACCTACGTGAACACCGAGCTTCTGCAGAAGCTGATCGCCGACGACTTCATTCCCGTGCTGGCCACGGTGGCGCTTGGCGAAGACGGTGGCTGCTACAACATCAACGCCGACGTGGCGGCGGGGCAGGTCGCGCGTGCCATCGGGGCGTACAAGACAGTGTTCCTCACCGACGTTGATGGCATCTACCTCGACTTCGACGACAAAGACACGCTCATCTCCAAGATGACGCGCGACGAAGCCCAGGCGATGATAGACGACGGCACGGCGAGCTCGGGCATGATTCCGAAGCTGGCAAGCTGCATCGCCGCAGTGGACGCCGGCGTTCCGCGCGCATTCGTGATAAACGGTACGACGCCGCACGCGCTTCTGCTCGAGCTGCTGACCGACACAGGTGTCGGCACGATGATCTACGGCGAAGGCGATTCCAGTGCCGGCGGCAAGAAGAGCCTGTCCACCTTAGCCAGCAAACTGCTCGTGAACATGCCCAACTAACGTGACACCAACGCGTCGTTGCTGTCACGTTTGGATAATTGGCGGTAGGGGCATGCGCCCCGTTCTCTCGCGGTACAATACCGCATTGGCAGGTCCTTCTGCGAGAACACGGCAGCAGGGCAGGCCTTCCTTTTTGTATGTACGATTGAGCGCGATAGGTTGACCTATGACATTGCAACAACAGCAAACTCTCGACGAACAATTCCTGATGCCCACGTTTGCCCGCAAACCGGCTTGTCTGGTCGAAGGCGAAGGCATGCGCGTGCGCGACGACGCCGGACGCGAGTACCTGGATTTCCTTGCAGGCATCGGCTGCATCAGCCTGGGGCATTGCCATCCTAAGCTGGTCGCTGCCATCCAGGACCAGGCAGCCCGCCTGATCCATGTGGGCAACTACTATTACATCGAGCAGCGTGGCGAAGTGGCAGCGATGCTGTCGAACATGCTCGGTGGTGAAGGGGACTGGAAAACGTTCTTCACCAATTCTGGCGCCGAATCCAACGAGTGCGCCATGAAGCTGGCCAGACTTTGGTCGAAGCGCAAGAGCCACGGCGGCAACATCATCGTCACGCTGAATGGAAGCTTCCACGGACGCACGATGGAAACACTGGCGGCCACAGCACAGCCGGTGAAGCAGGAGCTCTTTTACCCCATGCCCGAAGGGTTTGTTCATGTGCCCATCAACGATGTCGAAGCGCTGCGCGGCGTGTTCGAGGCGCATCCAAACAAAGTGGCCGCGGTCATGCTGGAGGTTATTCAAGGGGAGTCGGGAGTGCATCCGTGCACCGAAGAATTCCTTCGCGCCGCCGACGAACTGGCTCACGCAAACGGCGCGCTGCTCATTTGCGACGAAGTGCAGACGGGCATCTACCGCACGGGCAAGCCGTACGCGTTCCAGCATTACGGCATCAAGGCCGACATCGTCGCCATGGCAAAAGGTATCGCCGGCGGTTTTCCCATGGGTGCTTGCGCCGCGCGGGCGTCGGTGGCCGATGTGTTCGAACCCGGCGTGCATGGCTCCACGTTTGGCGGGTCGAACCTGGCGGTCGCCGCGGCGCATGCCACGCTGCATGCGCTCGCCGACGAGGGCGTGGCCGACAACGTGGTTGAAGTGGGCGCGTACTTGCGGGAACGTTTGTCTGCGCTGCCTCATGTCGTCGAAGTGCGCGGGCTTGGCCTGATGCTGGCCGCCGAAGTCGACGCAACGGTGGCGGCGCCCGATGTGGTGTCCGCTGCGCTGGACGCAGGTTTGCTGCTGAACGCCACGGGCCCAACTACGCTGCGCTTCCTCCCGCCGCTGGTCTGCACAAAGGCCGACGTCGACGAGCTAGTCGAAAAACTCGAAAGTTTGCTCTCATAGAAAGGAACTGTCATGTCGCAAAAAGAAAAAGTCGTACTTGCGTATTCCGGTGGTCTGGACACGAGCGTTATCGTGAAATGGTTGCAGGTTGAAAAAAACATGGACGTGGTCGCGATTTGCGGCAACGTCGGTCAAGATGAGCGCGACCTGGAGCCCATCCGCCAGAAGGCGCTGGACATTGGCGCCATCGTTTCCGAAGCGATGGACATGCGCGAAGAATACGCCGCCGACTTCCTGACGCGGGCCATCGCGGCAAACGCCCTCTACGAGGGGGTCTATCCGCTCTTGTCGGCGTTGTCGCGGCCGCTTATATCCAAGCATCTGGTGGACGTCGCCCACGAAACGGGCGCGTTGTACGTGGCTCACGGTTGCACGGGCAAGGGCAACGACCAGGTACGTTTCGAAACATCCATTCGTGCTCTCGACCCCGATTTGCAGATCATCGCCCCGGTTCGCGAGTGGAATCTTCATAGCCGCGAGGAGGAAATGGAGTGGGCTGCCGCGCACGACGTGCCGGTTCCCACCACCAAAGACAAGCCGTACTCCATCGATGACAACCTGTGGGGACGCGCCATCGAATGCGGCGTGCTCGAGGACACATGGAACAAGCCTCCCGACGACATTTGGACTATGACGAAAGAACCGTCGGAGGCGTCCCATGAAGGCGAAGAGGTGATTATCGGCTTCACCGCCGGTGTACCCACTTCGATAAACGGCCAGGAGATGCCGCTGCTCGATTTGATCATCCATGCCAACGACATCGCTGGGCGCAACGGCTACGGACGCCTCGACATGATCGAGGACCGTGTGGTGGGCATCAAGAGCCGCGAGTGCTACGAGTGCCCTGGTGCGCTGCTGCTGATAAACGCCCACAAGTCCCTTGAGATGCTCTGCCTGAGCGCTGAAACGCTGCGTGAAAAGCAGAAGCTGGATATTCAGTGGGCCGACGCGGTCTATCGCGGTTTGTGGTATTCCCAGATTCGCGAAGCGATCGATGCGTTCAACGTGTACACGCAGCAGCATGTGACCGGCGAAGTCCGCATTAAGCTGTGCTGCGGTGGCTTGTTCCTCGACGGGGTGCGGGCGGATCGTTCGCTCTACGACTACAACCTGGCCACCTACGACGAATCCGACACGTTCGAGCATGCGAAATCCGAAGGGTTCATCTACGTCCACAGCCTGCCCCACATCACGTGGTCGCGCAGCCAGGGCCCCGGCAGCAGATAATGTGGCAGCAAAATGTGACAGCAACGCGTCGTTGCTGTCACATTTGGATAATAGGCAAGTGTCGGCAGGGACCCCCGCCGACACGCCCGTCCATCATGTTCGCGGTATAATCCTTCGTTGGACGCAGGCCCCTGCGCGAATGTAGCGCACGGCCCCGTCTCCATATATGCACCAATGGATAGGCAGGTTGAAGTGGCACTTTGGTCAGGTAGATTCGAAGAAGCCCCCGATGCGTTCGCGCATCGGTTCGGCGCATCGCTGGAAACCGACAAGGCGATGGCGATGCAGGACATCGCCGGATCCATCGCCCATGCGCACATGCTTGCGGCGCAGGGGGTTATTTCGGATGAAGATGCGTCCGCCATCGTCGACGGCCTTGGCGCCATTCGCGGCGAAATCGAAGCGGGCGAGTTCGCCTGGGATTCGGCAGACGAAGACGTCCACATGGCCATCGAGCGCGTGCTCACCGAGCGCATCGGGGCTCCCGGCGCGCGGCTGCACACGGGGCGTTCGCGCAACGACCAGGTGGCAACCGACATCCGCCTGTTGGCGAAAGACCTGTGCGGCCAGCTCATGGAAGCGAACGTTTCCTTGCGTCAGGCGCTTCTCGATGCGGCCGAGGCAAACCAAAACGTCATCCTCCCCGGTTACACCCACCTCCAGCACGCGCAGCCGGTGTCGCTGGCCCATCATTTGCTGGCCTACTACTGGATGCTCACACGCGACTTCACGCGCATGAAGTTCGCCCGCATGGCAGCTGATGCAAGCCCGCTGGGTGCCGCGGCGCTCGCAGGAACAACCTATCCCATCGATCGGCAGAAAACGACCGACGAGCTGGGTTTTTCGTCCGCAATGCCCAATTCGCTCGATGCGGTGTCCGACCGGGACTATCTGCTCGACTTGGAGTACGCGTGCAGCGTGTGCGCCATGCACCTTTCGCGATTGTGCGAGGAAATTGTGCTGTGGTCGAGCACCGAATTCGGGTTCATCACGCTCTCCGACGCCTGGTCGACGGGAAGCTCGATCATGCCTCAGAAGAAAAACCCCGACTTCGCCGAGCTCGTGCGCGGCAAGACGGGCCGTGTGGTGGGCAGCTTGGTGGGGCTGATCGTCACGATGAAGGGCTTGCCCCTCGCATACAACAAGGACCTGCAGGAATGCAAAGAGGGCGCCATCGACGCGGCAGTCACGGTAGCTGACTGCTTGCGCGTGGCCGAGGGCATGATTTCCACATGGCATGTGAACGCCGAGGCCATGCTCGCCGCATCCGGCACCGGGTTCACGGCGGCCACCGACGTCGCCGACTATCTCGCAAAAAAGGGGATGCCCTTCCGCGAAGCGCACGAAGTGGTCGGCAAGCTCGTGCTCGAATGCGAAAAACGCGGAATCGGCTTAGAGGACCTTTCGCTTGAAGACTTCGAAGCAGCTAGCGCGCTGTTCGGCCCCGACATCGTGGGAACGCTCGATCCAGCGGCCATCGCTGCCGCACGCAACTCCTTCGGTGGCACGGGGACGCAGGCGGTGATGGAACAAATCGAACTTGCACGCCGCACGCTGGAGTCCGACCAGTCCCAGATTCGCTAGCCGCAGCTTCGGATCGGGTCCGCCGCTTGCCGGGCAGCGCCATGACGGTGCCGGGTCTCCATCTGGCGCCATGCCGGCTCCGGGCCCCCATCTGCCGCTCGGGTTCGCGTTTGCAAGTTTGGCGGAAGGGGTGGCCCGGCGGAAGGCCGCTCGTCTGTCTTGGCGAAGCTCCGACCTGCTGTGTCGCTCGATTGGCGCCCTTTTTGGCAATTCAACACGGTTGTGAGGATTGTTTCGCCCTTGAAAGCCTCACAACCGGCTTGAATTGCCAGAATTGGCCGAAAACGCCCTCACAACAGGCTCGAATTACCAAAACGGCCCTTCATTTTGAAATGTACCCACGCAGCGCGCGATTGAGGATGGTTCGCAAACCCACACACGGGGATAGGCCGCACTGCGGGACCGACAGAACCACCTGTGCCGGCAGGACCAGCAGGATCGCCTGCGCCGGCAGAACCGGCAGGACCAGCAGGACTGGCGAGGCCGGCTAGACTGGTTGGGTCAATCGGTCCAATCGGGCAAGTTGGCGGCTTCTTCACAAACTTGTGAACTTCTGCTTTCGTGTTTGCCCAGGTGGTAGAATGATGCAAGCTTTTCAGGAGGTTGCAACAAGTGTCACGTGCCATCAAACGCCGCAGCGGAACCAGAAACAAGCGCCGGTACCTGCCGGTCGTATTCATTTTGGCCGTCCTGGCCACGCTTGTCGTAGGGGCGTTCTCCACCGCCTACGCCTTGGGGGATTCCTGGTTGCAGGAGCTGCCCGAATACGAAGATTCGTCCGCCTACAACCTCGCGCAGAAGACCCGCGTCTACGCCGCAGACGGCAAGACGCTGCTGGCGGAGTTCTACCTGGAAGACCGCGAGCCGCGTACGTCGCTCGACGAAATTTCCGAATGGGTGGTCAAAGGCACGGTCGACACGGAGGACGAACGTTACTACGAGCACAACGGCATCGACTTGCAGGGCATCGCCCGCGCACTGGTGAACAACCTGGCCGGCGGTGCGCTGGAAGGTGCCTCCACCATTACCCAGCAGTTCGTGCGCAACACGGTGCTTGCCGGCGAAGCGCAGGAAACCACGGTCAAGCGCAAGATCCGCGAGATGTACATCGCGCTTAAACTCGAAGAAATCTACAGCAAAGATGACATCCTGCTGCTTTACCTGAACACCATCAACTACGGATCCGGCGCCTACGGCATCGAGGCGGCGGCCAAGCGCTACTTCAGCGTTGGTGCCAAAGACCTGTCCCTTGCCCAGGCGGCGACGCTTGTGGGCATTCCGCAGTCACCGCTGTACAACAACCCCATCGACTATCCCGATGCGTGCCTCGACCGGCGCAACCTCGTGCTCAACCGCATGCTTTCCAATGGCGATATCTCCACGGAAGAATACAACGCCGCCATAGCCGAGCCGCTCGGCCTCAACGTCAGCGAGCCGGAAACGCAGGGCATCTACGCATACCCGTATTTCACGAGCTACGTGCGCCAATGGCTGTTGGAAAACTACAGCGAGTCCGAAGTGTTCAAGGGCGGCCTGCGCGTCACCACGACCATCGATTTGGATGTCCAGGCGCTTGCCGAAAACGCCGCGCGTCAGAAGGAATCTGAAGTCGACGAGGACATGGAATGCGCCATGGTCGTCGTCGATCCCTCCACGGGGTACATCAAAGCGCTTGTGGGTGGCAAGGATTACTACACCGACCAGTACAATCTGGCAACGCAGGCCCTGCGTTCCCCTGGTTCGTCGTTCAAGACGTTCACGCTTCTCGCAGCCATCGAAAACGGCATCAGCCCTTCCACGTCGGTGAACTGCTCGTCTCCCATCACCATCGACAACTGGGAAGTGGAAAACTACGACGGCGCATCGTATGCCACGCAGAGCATCTCGAGCGCATTCGCTATTTCTTCGAACACGGGTTTTGCCCGCTTGTCCACGTTGCTCACGCCGGCGAAGGTCGCTGAAATGGCCCGCCGCTTGGGTGTCGAAACGCCCCTGCAGGGCTATCAGTCCATCACGCTAGGCGCCGAAGCGGTGACCGTGCGCGACATGGCGTGCGCCTACGCCACGATCGCGTCCGGTGGCGTGCGCCACGATGCCGTGCCCGTCATGCGCATCGAAGACGTGAACGGCAACGTGATTTACGAGCCCGACATTTCCGGTACGCGCGTTATCAGCGCCGAAGTGGCCAACGCGGCCGAAACCGTCATGGAAGGTGTGGTCAAGAACGGCACCGGCACCGATGCAAATCCCTGGAACGGCACGATCCTCGCCGGCAAGACGGGCACTTCCGAAGATTGGCACGACAGCTACTTCGTGGGCATCACGCCGCAGTATTCGGTGGCCATTTGGCTCGGCGCGCGCCAGGAGCGTCGCCTGAACGCATCGTACACGGCGGCTGGCGCGTTCCGCTATTTCATTGAGGCGGCGCTTGCCGACCAGGAAAAGCAGGATTTCCCCATGGCCAATGCGCCCACGCCAACCTACCGCACGCTCACCCCGGCCGAAAATGCCACATTGAGCACAGGGTTCGGCGGGTACCAGTCCTACAACGATTACGACAACGATTACGACTACAGCAACAGCTACAACAACAGTTATAACAACAGTTATAACAACAGCTACAGCAACAGCTACGACGACGATGATGATGATGATGACAGCGGCAGCACCACTGCCAACACGCAGGTGCAGACCACGCCGATAGAGAACACGACGCCGAGTGTGACCGATACCACGACGGGCACCGACAGCAATTCGGGCGGTACTACCGACACCGCAACGACAGACACCGCCGGCACCACGGGTACGGACACCGCTGGCGATGGCGGAGGCGCTGCTGCCACGACCACGGACGATTCGACCGCCACCACCGACACCGGTTCGGACGAGAGCTAACGAACCGGTCGTCGCTTGGCACGGAAAAGGAACACGATGAAACAACCACTGGCCCATACCTTCCTTCGTCGCATTGCCGCGCTCGCGGGCGCACTTGCTTTGACCCTTGCGCTCGGTGCCTGCTCCATGCCCGCTGCGAACGCCACCGCCGATGAAAACGCTGCGAAGAACCGTCAGTTCATCGCGCAGCTGAACCAGAAGACCGGCGAACTATCCGATGTGCTCGCGCAATTCCAGACCGCTGTTTCCGAAGGAGATGCGGTTGGGATGAAAGCCGCATCGGACAGCGCTTCCAAAATCGCCGGTAGCGTGAAGGCCCTGAAGGCGCCCGTTCCCGACAAAGAGGCCAAAACGGTCGATTCGTCCAAGGAACTCGACGAAGTGAAAGACGCCTACGTTGAGGGGATGAACGACCTTAACGCCGCGCTGGTGGACTATGCGTCCCTGTACTCCGAAGTAGCGGCCGGCGACGTCAGCCAAAGCGAGCTTACGCGTTCGTTGGAGACGCTGCAGTCTTCTTACGACAAAGCCGTCGAAAAGCTCGAGGCCGCCGACAAGCAACTTACCGAACTGGCCAACAAGTAATGCAGAGTGCGGCTCCCGAGCTTTTAGCCCCTGCGGGCAATCTTACGTGCTTGCATGCTGCGGTACGCGCAGGCGCCGATGCCGTCTACTTGGGAGCAGGCGATTTCAACGCGCGTCGCGGCGCGGACAATTTCACCCTTGACTCGCTTGAGGAAGCATGCGCATGGGCGCATATGCGCGGGGTGCGCATCTTCCTCACCGTCAACACGGTCGTTTTGCCTTCGGAAATAGGCGACGTGATGGAGCTCGCGCGCCAAGCGTGGCGTCGCGGGGTCGATGCGTTCATCGTGCAAGACATCGGCGTCGCTGCCGAAATCGTACGGACGCTCCCCGAAGCCGAAATTCATATATCCACGCAGATGAACATCCATAGCGCAGCCGGGGTCCGTGCGGCATCCAAACTCGGCGCTGCTCGCGTGACCCTTGCGCGCGAGCTGTCGACCGCCGAAGTGGCGCACCTTTGCCAGGTCGCGCACGATTTGGGCATGCAGATTGAAACGTTCGCCCACGGCGCTTTGTGCATTTGTTATTCGGGGCAATGCTTCGCCTCTTCGCTTATCGGCGGCCGCAGCGCAAACCGCGGCATGTGCGCCCAAGTCTGCCGCCTTCCCTACGAGCTGCACAACGTTTCCGTGCGCAAGCCGCTCGACGCTCCCGGCGACCATCTGCTGTCGCCGAAGGATCTTTGCACGATTGACATGCTCGACCAGCTTGTCTCCGCTGGCGTTGATTCGCTGAAAATCGAAGGGCGCATGAAGTCTCCCGAGTACGTATACTCCGTCGTGTCGACATACCGCAGCGTGCTCGACCGCGCGACGGGTGCCACCGATGAGGAGCGCCGCCGCCTGGCTGAAGCGTTCTCCCGCGGATTCACTCAAGCCTATCTGACGGGCGAGACCGGCAACGACATGATGAGCTATGCGCGCCCCAACAACCGCGGCGTGCGCGTGGGGCGGGTCTCGTCGGTACGCAACGGGGTCGTCGAGGTTGAATGCGACGTGCCTCTTGCCGTAGGCGACGTGGTCGAGTTCTGGACGAACAAGGGCCATTTCACGCACGTCATCGATGCGGTCGAGAACCGCGGCGATAAGCGAATCGCATGCGTTGTGCCCAAACCCGTGGGGAAGGGCGATCGCGTGTTTCGGGTGAGACGGGCGGAGGATGCGTTCGTAGATGATCCGCAGGAGCCACGCGTTGGGGTTGCTGGGGAAGTGGACCTGAGGATTGGGCGGAAAGCGCGGTTGTCGCTGGGGGTCGTTCCGCGAGTCGCCGCGGGGGCGGCGCCGGGGAGGGGCTTCGCGGCAGACGCTCCGCTGCTCGAAGAATCGGAGCATCGCTTCGCTTGCCCCGATTCTTCATCGTGCGCTCCGCTGCTTCATGCATTTAATGAGGCTGCTTCGCAGCCTGGAGAAGTTGGTGTTCAGACAGCCGCTGCGCCCCTCCCCGGCGCCGCCCCTATCGTTGCGGGCGGCCTGGCGGAACCTGCGGGAGGCTCGGCTGCGCCTTCGCGGATGTCCCCGGCGGCCACGGAGGGGGGCCTGGCGGAACCTGCGAGCGGCGGCGTCGCTTCGCTCGCCGCGGAGGGGGGCGCACGCGATCTGGGGGAGCAAGGCGGCCTGGCGGAACCTGCGGGCGGCCTGGCGGAACCTGCGGGCGGCCTGGCGGAACCTGCGGGCGGCCTGGCGGAACCTGCGGGAGGCTCGGCTGCGCCTTCGCGGATGTC
>CAMORQ010000037.1 GCA_946623915.1 uncultured Coriobacteriaceae bacterium
TTACTTTCTGAACACGTCGATGGGCTGTTTTGCCTTTGTTTTCCAGGCAGTCCAGCCATCGCACGCAGCACCGATCACGAAGCAGCCAGCACCAGAAGGAGAGTCGAACGACACATCTTCCATTACTACGCCCTGCTCGTTGACATTGGCGGCCCGCATTTTACGAATGCCAGGCGAAATCCCAGCGCCTTCGGTCGTGCTCACACGCTGACCCTTCCTGATGATGAAGTTCCCTTCTTCGACGTCCATCTTAACTTCGAATTCCTTGTTCCCGTCCTTCTTGAGCTTGCGCTTCAAGGAATAGGAGCCGTCTGGAACGAGCGCGGCTTCTTTATGCTCACGCCGTTCGGCAGCGGCCTTCGAGAAAGCCTGCTCTTTGGTTTCAACCTCGGGATAAACCTGCCTCCCCTCGAAAGACGAAAGAAGCTGGATTACCAGGTCAAGATCTAGGGAGAAGAGTTCGGTGTTATGCACGCGCGATTTCGAGAAGATGTCGTCGATCAGATTCTCCTTCTCGTCATAGTTGGCCACCTCGATGGCGAATTCCCTCTGCAAGCCAACAACATTAGAGTAGCCGTTGTGCTCGAGCTGATACATGCGCCGCTCGAACTGCTTGGTCTGCGTCTTCCCTATCTTTACAAGCCCCGGAACAACCGTGGACATTACGTAGATAACTCCCTTTGCCACAACGAACTCCTTACTGCTTCATGTACGTAACTCCGAACTGCTTCACGCGGCGAGGTTCCTTGCCGGTCTTTCTCCCTAGATTTAATTGCGCAATGTTATCACAGCGAACACGGCACTCTAGCCATGTCCAGCGACCATCTCGTGAAGCCAGTTGAGGCTTTGAGACAAAACCCTCGATGGACATAGCGACATAAATACGTAGGATTCCATCGGCGCGATCGCGCAAGAAGTTGACGACACCGCTCTATTCCTCGAATCGGGTACTGCCCGATGTCGCTTCCCTATCCAGCAGCGTCCAGGAGTGTGCCCAACAACACGATAGTTTCGCCTGATAGTGGACACACGCCGGGCTTCCTCTACTTCGGCAACCCCCATTTATCGCCATGCCACAGGACGGACACTCACACTGTATCAATCCCCATGAGCCGCAAGGAAAGAAACAGACGTAGATACAGATGATTTGCCCAGGCGCTTCTCGCGGGCGCTAGGCCCCAGCCTCCAATGGCTCGACCTCCTCTATTCCCACGAAGTCTAGCTGCTCGGCAGCGGTCAGAAGGTCCCGCGAAACCTTCAGTGAGGGCACCTCGACGCTCCATGTCGATTCCTTGCTGGCCTCCTCGATGATCGCTTCCGCTAGATACGGGTTGTGGGCGCGCCTGAACATGGCGGGGCCCTTGCGCATAAGCTCCGAGTTCACCCGATAGCAGCAGTCGAGCATTAGCCTCGACGAAAAGGCGTCGCACATCGTGCCGATGCCCGCGAAACCGTAGCTTAGGCAGTTACGCAGGTTTTCATAAAACCCGATCTGCATGTCCATCGCCCCAAGCGCATTGGGGTCCGGAATAAGCAGGTCGTCGTTGGGCTTTGTGTTGACGAAACCCCATGGAGCCACCTGCCCGAACGTGTTCTCCTTAAACAGAACCAAGGTTTCCACATTCTGGCACGAAATGCAGCACAGCCTTCCAGGCGTCGAAGGCAACGCCGTTACCACCCAAAGCGTTCCAGCCGTATCCGCTGGAGCAGGAATGGTGTTTCGCACAAAGCGGGCCAGCGTGGCAATAACAAGGCTGTAGTCCTCGCGCTTCTTCAACTTTTCGAATCGCTCGCGCATCTTGGGCTGTTCTTCGTAGCTATACGGACGCGTGCTTTCTGGCAGTCTGCCACGCTCCCACGGTATGGGCACGCCCCACCCGGCTCCCGTGTCGACGACGACCTCCATGTTGCCCCGGGGACGCCCCGTCTTCATGACGTTGCGCAGCGAGTAGCCCCGGCTCTCGAACCATGCGATGGCTGCGGATTCGGCGTAGTCGAGCTGCTGGTCGTCGCCGCGCACTACGGCCCAATACATCGTCTTTGCGTGCAGCGGCGGCTCCATGTCCTTGTACTCGTGCATGTGCTGCACGTGCCTGTCGCGCACGTCGATCGATTTGCCCACATACCAGGTGCCGTCGGTGAATTCGTAGGCGTAGATGCCGCGCGCCTCTTCGTCGGTCAGGTCGGCTGCAATGGACGTGCGTGCGTCTATCTCGAGCGCTTTGAAATTGAGTTTGCCGATTTTCACGAGCCAACACCTTGCTAGTCTTGGTCTTCCAACGGAACAGGGATGTAAACCATTTTGAGCGGAATCAACTTTTGATAGCGCTCGCTCATTAGATCGTAGTATTTCAGGACCAGGTCGGCTAGGGCGTTGCCGTCGATGCCCCGAATAATAGGCGTGCTGTCCAGATACTTCTGTGCATTCTTGGTATACGAGGAAAGAGTGACAAACAATCCGTAATCGCCCTCCCTCATCGCGCCTTTAAGAGACTGGATGGCCGACTCACTCACATTGCCGTCTTTGCTCTTCACTTGAACCAATATACGCGGTGGAAGCTCGTCTTTATAGGCAACAATGTCGATACCACTATCTCCACCCTTTTTAGAAACGGATGTGCGGTAGCCCATCGCCTGAAGGAGGTCAGCCACAAAGTCTTCCAGGGTGTAGCCCTTCAGATTACGACTAAGGGTCTTCAAAATGTAGTCAACGGTTGCCTGCTTTATTTCATCTGCCGTCGCCCCGATCGTATCGTCTTCGCCACCATCTGCGGACGCGGGCTTAAAGTCCGGGTCTAGCGCCGCCATGAATTCATCCGCATAGTTCTTTACCGTGAAAAGACTGAGTGCCGACCCTATTTCGTAAAGAGCACCTTGCGAAAACGTCGTTCGAGGCAATCGTTTTATCCACTTCACTTTGCGATGCTGAACGTACTCGTGCTGCGAATACGATTCGTAATTAGGAGCGAAGAAGTAAGGCCCGTCTACCACGCCAATGTTTATCATGTGGTCGCTTTTCGAAGGAAAGACCACGTAGTCGCCCTCTTGCATTTCGTGTACGAAGCGATACAGAATGCCCGAGCAAACATTAATTTGCCCCGGCTTAGCTTCAGGGTATGCGACCGGATACTTTGCTTTGAAGGCTTCGCGGGTAGGCTCGAGCGCAGATAGGTCGCCCATTTCCGCCCAACCAAGCCCAAGGGTGTTCTTTTTTAGAAACAAGGCATCATCGTAAGAGTGGATGCCCCAAATGGTTTTGCTCATTTCTGTCAAGACTCTCTCCCTAGTCCCTCATCACCGCTACCGATTCATTCGCGCACCGAAACAATCACAGCACAGTCTATTCCATCGCCCCTATCACATTAAGCAAATCCTCGTAGCTATGCACGTAGTCGTAGCGAACATCAGCGGTGCTTATCTCGTTGAACAGCTTCTTCGCGCACTTGATCTTTGATTCTTCTACATTGCGCAGTTCCAAGGTGTCAAGCGTGCCTTTTGTCTCTGCCACGAAGTACACGTGGCGCACGCTACCTTCCTGGAAGGCTATTGCCCAGTCCGGTGCATAGTTGCCCACCGGTGTTGGTATCTGGAAGGATCGCGGCAGCTTAGCGTACACCACCACTTCTGGAGCAGCCTCTAAATCGTTCGCAAACTGCTTCTCCCCTGCAGAATCCCAGACAACGTAGTCCTGCACGCCCTTTTCCACCGCGATCGCCTTCGACATGGCCTCGGGCATGCGCTCGGTAAAGACGTCGCTATCGTAGGTGCCCTCGATCTGGTGGTAGCTTACGTGTTCGACCACCATAGTTGCTCTCTCCGAAAAGATGAGCTTGCCCACCTTGGCGATGAACTCTTCGGGGTTGGTCTTGTACATGGCAAACTTGTGCGGGTCGATACCTGCAAGAATGGCCGCAGCGCTGCGCCGCGTGATGGCCGCAACAGCAGCCACCTCGCCCAGCAGATCATAGGTCACGCCCACTGGACTTTCGGCGTTGATCGTCTGGGTGGTAGTCCTGCGCGACTCAAAATGCTCCCTGCTCTCGACGTCTTCACGCGTGGCATCTGCTCGTTGCTGCCCTTCGGTCATGCGGTATACGAGCTCGCTCACCACCAGGTCTGCATTGATGCGCGCAATGGCCTTCGAACGCAGCTCATCCTCGTCGAACTCTACGGTGTAGGCATGTTTCGCATTAATGCGGCCCCAAAGCTCCTGGAATTCCTTCTTGTAGAAGTTGTCGTTGAGCCTGTTTTCCGTGACCTTATCCTGATGCCCATCGGAGACCATATCATCCAGGGCAGCAGGGTCGTAGACGCTACGCACCAGCTTCTCGATTGGTTCAACGAAGGGCTGCAGATGTTCTGGAAGCGGACTCTCCTTCCCAACAATACCGTTTTCGCGGAAGTCGTCCGTCGGATGCCCCTCCAAGTCGATAGCGTCAATCTTCTGCAGGAAGGCGTAGATAACCTGCGCATCTTGCTGCGAGACAACGAAAACCTTGCCGTCCTTTCCGATGATCTCCTTTCCTTTGAACAATCCGTCGGAAACAACAGTCGGCCGCTCGTAGAGTCCTTGCTTGATGTCGCTCTGCAACGCCGCCGTAAAGTCCGCATAGCTCTCCGATGCTACCACCGTAAGCACGTTGACGCTGTGCACTTCTCCCTCGCCCAACGTAGGTAAATCCTGCCGCTCGCCTTCTGAATTTACGCACAGGCGCAAGCCTCGACCGACTTCCTGCCGTTTGCCTGTTTCAGAGTCGGAGTGCTTAAGCGTGCAAATCTGGAAGATATTAGGGTTGTCCCATCCTTCGCGCAACGCCGAGTGGCTGAAGATGAAGCGCACCGGTTCGTCGAACGAAAGCAGGCGCTCTTTGTTGCGCAGAATCAGGTCGTAAGCACTTTCGTCGTCAGACTCGTCGGACCCGCGTGACACCTTACTGTCGACCGCGTGCCCCTTCTTGTCAATGGAGAAGTAACCCTTGTGCGTATCGTGCGCACCGATGCCCTCCAAATAAGCCCGGTACTCCGGAGATGCCGTCTGCTCCACCAAACGCTGTTCGACCGCCCGCTCATATTCCTCTTCGAACATGCGCCCATAGCCCACGGTTAGCTCTTCGCCATCGTCACCATAAGCGCGGTACTTGGCTACCTCATCGATGAAGAACAGGCTCAGGCACTTGATGCCACGTGCAAATAGGGCCTCCTCTTTCTGCAGGTGGCTTAGGATGGTCTCGCGTATCTGCACGCGGCGCATGTCTTCTTCAGCCGAGTCGCCGTAGACCTGCCCTTTCTCAAGCGTTACACCATTCAGGAATTTCACGTAGCCCGTGCGCCCATCCATGTCGGGTACGATGCCATCGGGCGCAATCACGAAGTCGCGATACGCCTCCAGCTTTGTGGTTCCGGAAACATCGTATATGCTATCGCCCGTGTCGAAGCGGCCCACAACCTTGCGTACAGCTCCGCCAGAACCCATTTTCTTATATTCGATAACTGCCTGCGGTTCGTGGTTACGCGAAACGATAATGTTGGACAAATAGAGGTATCCGTCGGTGCCACGCATGTTCTTAAGCTCGAAGCCCTTCACCTCGATGCGCTTCACTAGGCGCTGATTGTAGGCATCCAGCGCATCCAAAACATAAACCATGTTGTGGCGCACACGATGCGTAGCCGAGTAATTCAGGCAAAACAACGGTTGGAACCGCGCGATTCCCGCTTGCGTGGCCGCCCCGCCCATTTTCTGCGGTTCATCCTGAATGACTATTGGGTGATTCGCCGCCAGCACGTCTATAGGCCTGCGGCTACCGAAGTCGTCGCGCTCGGAGTACATGATGCGCGCTTCTTTGGAGCGCCCACCTTCCTTCATGGACGTATTAAACGCCTGCATGTTGATAATCATCACGTTGATGTCCGAGCTTTGCGAATAGGCATCCAACTCGTTAAGGCGACTGCTGTTGTAAATGAAGTATTTCAGCGACTTGCCGTACTGCTCGAAAAAGTGCTGCTCGGTAGCTTGCAGGCTCTTGTATACGCCTTCACGGATGGCAACGCTTGGCACCACGATAACGAACTTCGTCCAACCGTATCGCTTGTTCAGCTCGAACATAGTCTTGGTATAGACGTAAGTTTTGCCTGTACCCGTCTCCATTTCCACGTCCAGCTGCGCAGCACCCAATTCAGCATGAAGCTTGTCGGATTCAGGAATGCGATTGCGCCGCTGCATTGACCGCACATTCGCAAGCAGCTGGTCGGGCGAAAGTACCACTGTGGCATTACCGTAACCTTCTTCAGTAGCAAGCTGTCCGGGCATTCCAGGAATCTGCAGCATTCCCTTATATGTTTCTCCCCGTCCTACGTCGCGCAAGTACGCAAGCGGCCCCGCGTTCGGCTGCCCTTCGAACACGCCGCACACCGCATCGCACGCATCAGCCTGGAACTGCTGGTTTTTAAACTTTAACTGCATGTCTAGTCGCCCTTTTTCTCCAACAAGCGCTGCGTTTCCTTCAAGCTATCCAAATAAGCAAGCTCGACAGGGCTCAACGTGCGCTGCTCATACTTGCGGTATTCTTCCTCCGCCTTTTGCATAGCCGTAGTGTGGCTCACACTGCCAGCACCTTGGAGCGCAGGCCTGCCCGTGGTGGCTTGCAAAACCATATCGAGCTGCTCGACGTAATCGGCCATGTAAGTGGGTACGTGCCGTTTGGCTCGCGCTTCCGCTAAGTCGAAATAACCGGAGACAAGGCGGTTGAGCATAGCAAGCTCTTCCTCGTCGAGGTAGTTCTTTGCAATGCGGGCATCGGCAAGGGTAACTTGCTCCCCACTGAATGTGCGAAGGCCCATGAACGTATCATCTGCATCTGCCCGCTCGTATATAACTTCTGCAGCCGTGTGCCCATGCGCAGCAAAGTGGAGCTTGTTTTGCACAATCTTAAAAAACTTTCGGGACTCTTCTGCGCTGGGGTCGTAATCGATCGCCGTAGCGTACACATCCAGAACTTGCCTATACAGCACCTTCTCCGACGAGCGAATATCGCGGATGCGGTCGAGTAGTTCGCGCCAGTAAGCTCCACCGCCGAAATCTTTAAGCGCCTTGTCGTTGAGGTTGAAACCCTTCTGCAAGTACTCTTTCAGCTGAGCCGTTGCCCACTGCCGAAACTGCGTTCCGCGGTTCCCCCGAACGCGATAACCAACCGCAAGCACCGCCTCTAGGGCATAGTAATTCGTGTCGTAGTCTTTGCCGTCTGCGGCAGTTGTTCGGAATTTCCGAACAACTGAATCTTCGTCGAGCTCACCTTCTTCGAAAATGTGTTTCAGGTGCTCACTGATTGAGCTTTTCGACACTTGGTACAAATCGATCATTTGCGCCTGGGTAAGCCACATGTTTTCGCCGTGGAACACACACTCCACTTCCGGTTCGCCGAGTGCGTTCTGATAAATGACGATGTCGCCTGGCTGCATGGGAACAATTTCGGTGTTGCCTGGCATCTAGATCACCTTGCGGACGGTGTCGGGACTGTAGGTTTTGAATTTCAACTGCATCTATGCATCGCCCCCTTCCAGAAGCGATTCCAATTCTTCGATGGGCGGCAGAGCGCGCAGCAATTCCTCGGACATATCCTTCGATGTCTTGTACGTGGCCACACCCATAGGATTTTCGTAGTCGCGCACTACGAAATCGGCGAATGCCTTGTTGACGTCCTTGCAAAGCACGATTCCAATCGCATTTTCCTCGTGCTCTTTTTTAACGAACCCGTCAAGGATGCTCAAGTATCCGCTCAGTTGGCCCAGATAAGACGTCTTGAACGGACCCGATTTCAGTTCAACCGCAACCAAGCAGTTAAGCCCACGGTTGAAGAAAAGAAGGTCAATGTATTGGTCTTCGCCAAATGCATCAAGATGGTACTGGTTCCCAACGAACGCAAAATCGTGGCCGAACTCCATTATGAAGTTCTTGATGTTATGCACAATACCTTGCTCAAGCACGCGTTCGTCTACGTCGATCTCGTCGCGCACGCCTAGCTCTTCGACATTGATGAAATCAAGCAGATACTCGTCTTTGAAAACGCTGATAGCACGAAGAGCCTGAGCATGGGTAGGAATTGTATCCAGGAAGTTGTTTGCAATCTTGCCACGGTGTTGATAATCATTCTTCCTGATAGCAGCTTTTAGTGCATCCACCGAGTGATGCTCGACTGCACATAGTTTGATGTAATAGACGCGTTCTTCAATAGTCTTGGCCATCTCAAGAATGGTCCGATGATGGGTGAACCCGATGCAGAAGAACTCTTCTGGAACAGGCGTGCTACAATTCGGCACTTGCAAGTGCCGAATTTGGCGCAAGAGCAAGTCTGGTTCGATTTCGGCACTTGCAAGTGCCGAAACATCGACGCTGCCATTGAAAACAGTAGACCACTCCTCGAAAAACGTCCGCATGTATTTGAGATTCCTAGCCGAAAACCCTCGCAGCCCTGGTAGCTCCTTTTGCAGTTGCTCGCTTATAGCATCGATTGCGCCCGTACCCCACATGCCCTCACGAGTGTTTCTGGAAACAAAGCCGCCTACCGCATAGTAGAGCGCAAGCTGGGTCGCGTTGGTGCTCTTAGCCGCCTGATATTGACTTCGGAGAATAGCCAGCTTTATCGCCTGCACGGCGTCATTGTACTGAGATAGACCCCCCATTTAGATCACCTTGCGGACGGTGTCGGGGCTGTAGGTTTTGAACAGCTCTTCGAAGTTGGCGGATGTCGCATCGTCTTTCAGAGACGCATCACGCAACACGGCGTAGACAGGACGGCGCTTAGCAATCTCCTCGATGGCGTCCGTGCCCACTTCGGTATCGAAGCATGCAAGCAACTGCCCCTCGTTCACGTCAAACACCGTCTTACCGCAAATATCGAGGGTTTCAATCATGGCAGAATATGGGATACGGAAAGCAGGCAGCACCTGGAAGAGCAGGTCCTGCGCACTGCGGTCCTCTTTCAGATTGTCTATCTGCAACGCGAGTTTGGTTTGATCAACATTTTCGGGTTCGAAAAAGACACTCTGGAAGTTGGACGAATCGATCTTCAGTACGCGGAATCCAATATCGGGGATTGGCTTTGGCTCTTCCCCCAATTTGAGCTGCTTGTTAGATTCTTCGACCTCGGCTGCAATCTTGGCCCCCGCACGCCGAATGCGCTCTTTGCCAACTTCGCAGAGGGTAGTGTAGTCACCAGAGATTTCCTCGGGTATCTGCACGAGAACAAACTTGCGGTTACCGTCGTCTTCGGCGTTCTTGGCCATAACACCCTCCGCCATGCTCGCAGACCCGCTGAAGAAATCGAGCACCATGGAGTCGGAATCACTGGCGATGGACAGGATTCGCTCCATCAGACGCACGGGCTTAGGGGTGTCGAAGGGGGCACGGCCATCGAAAAGTTTTTTCAAACCCTTCTTTGCTTCGTCGGTATGGCCCACCTCTTCGTATACCCATAAATTGGTAACTGTGCGTCCAGCCGACTCGTCCAAATATCGCTTACGGCGCATGCCACCCCGGCCTTCCTGGGTGAAGTAAAGCAAGGGCCATGAGCCTGCGGCATAACGTTCGCGTGCGAGCTTTTGCGCCTCTTCTAGAGGGATGCTCAGCATCACGCCTTTAACACCCTCTCTAACTTCATTCGGCGAAATGCCACACACCTCAGCCCGCCTATCAGCATCATCCAAATCCCGTAATTCGTACGGCGCCCATTCGCACATAATGGACAGTAGGCCGGGTTGTCCGATCCGCCAACAGGAGCCTGTTGGCGGATAGAGAACCTCACCCGTAAAGGGATGCTGAATGCCATACACCATGCCTTGATGCGTTACAGCACCTGGGGCGGCCGGGTTGTCCGATGCCCACAGCGCGCTGTCGGCATCGGGCGACCCATAAAGGGAGTTCATTGATTCTGTTCTAGGAAGCTTATTTGGATTCCACTCCAACGACTTCGAGTAAGCAATGAGATGCTCAACCTCGGCTGGTATGCCTTTCGCGTCATTTCTCGGCGAATAGGTCCGCTGCCAAGCAATATCTCCAACGAAACACCCTGCCCCGAAAACCTCATCGCACACCTTACGCAGGTTCGCGCTCTCATTATCATCAATGCTGATAAATATCGCACCATCGCTGCTCAACAAATCCCTTGCCAGCAGCAAGCGCGGATACATCATCGAGCACCAGTCAGAGTGGAAGCGGCCGTTGCCCTCTAGGTTGGCAACCAGCCGGCCGCCCTCCTCATCAAAATCCCCGCTTTCCTCTTCATATTCAACTCTAGAAAGAGCGAAATCGTCGTCGTATATGAAGTCGTGCCCGGTGTTGTAAGGCGGATCGATGTAGATAAGCTTCACCTTGCCAGCATAGGTTTCGCGCATGATCTTCAGGGCTTCCAGATTATCACCTTCTATGTAAAGGTTTTCGGTGGTATCCCAGTTAACACTCTCCTCCGGGCAGGGGCGCATGGTCTTGGTGCAGGGCTTGCGCGCCTCCAGCTTCGCCGCTGCCTTGCCGGGCCAGGTGAACTGGTAGCGCTCACGCGTGCCTTCCGCCACTTCGCCCTGCAGGTTGCCACGCAAAGCATCAAGGTCTATGGCTCGCTTAGGGTTGCCCTCTTCATCGAGTACCTCGGTCACACAGTCGGGAAACAATTCGGCAATCTTGCTGATGTTCTCCTGCGTCAAATCTTGCGTAGCGTTGCTGATCTTTTCCATCTATTCGCCTTCCTCGAGCTGTTCCAGCTCTTTCTTCTTGGCTTTTATCTGGTCGAAAAGCTTGTTTTTCTTGGCAATCTGCTTTTCCTTGCGCATCTTCGCGTCCAGGGTTACAAGCTCGTATTCGATTGTCGCTCTTTGCCGCTTGAGTTTTATGCGCCTGCCTGCATCTTCGCCGTAGGTGGTTCCCAGCACAACCTGCGCAAGGACCGAATCCCACACGGCATCCATAGTTTCTCCTACAAGCTCCAATGTTTCGATAGTATTTGATTCCAGATGCTCTTCGTGTACCACAAATGTCTCTTCGGCGGGCTCAATGCAGAACACCAGCTTGTGTGGGTTTGCTTTCGCGATGGCCAAGATTGCGCGTTCGGGCAACACTTCGCCTTTCAAGTCCATGCGCAGCACCAGTATTTCGTGCACCTTTTCGCCGTCGGCGATGTTG
>CAMORQ010000038.1 GCA_946623915.1 uncultured Coriobacteriaceae bacterium
CGCACCATGTCGATGCCGCCGGAGAAGTCGCCGTACTGCTGGATGGTGTAGAGCAGGATGCCGAACGCGATGACCGAACCGGGCGTTCCGGTGTCTATCGAGTCGAGCGAGTTGGATATGATGCCCGGCAGCACGTCGGCCACCACGAACTTCTTCATCATGCCGTATGCGACCAGAAGGAGGCCGCGGCGCGTGTTTTCCCAATCGGGGCTGTGGGGCTCGAACAGCTGGACCGCCAGCTCGTCGAAGCGGTTGATGGGTCCTTGGATAAGCTGCGGGAACCAGGACACGAACAGCAGGTAGCGCGCGAAGTTGCGCTCGGGCGGGAACTTGCCGTTGTAACAGTCGATGACGTAGCCGACTGACTGGAACGTGTAGAACGAGATGCCCAGCGGAAGCAGCAGGCGCGACGCCCAGAACGTGTCCTGCGCACCGACGAACCCGAGCAGGGTGTTCCAGTACTTGATGTAGCCGAGCACGCCGAAGTTGACGATGAGCGCCGCAAGCAGCACAAGCCACTTGCGGTGCTTGAAACGCTGCTTGATGGCCTTCTTCTCGCTGCGATCCGACGCCTGCTTGCGCAGCTCGTCAGCTTGAGCGTCCAGGCGGGAAAACGCCAGGCCTATGCCAAACGTGGTGCCGGCCGTGAACAGGATGAAAAACAGGTTCTGCCAACCGGTGGCCAGGTAGAACACCATGCTTGCCACGAGCAGCACGACCCATTGCTTGTCGCGCGCAAATCGCCCCATGCCAAAATAAGCCGCCAAGGCGGCGACTAGGAACAAGACGAATTGAAGCGAATAGAGATTCATCGCCGATAATAATAGAATAAGGGGCGAACCAACCACACGCGAAACGCCTGATTAGCAAGGAGCATCCAATGAATGAACACACGCCTGTGGCCGATGCCGCCACCGCGCCCAACCATCCGCCGTTCAACGCCTTCGTGCAGACCGTCCGCGCACTGCGCGACCCGAAAACGGGCTGCCCTTGGGACAAGAAGCAAACGCACGAAAGCATCGCGAAGAACATGATCGAGGAAGCCTTCGAAGCCGTTTCCGCCATCGAGGAAGGCGATGTGGAGCACATGCGCGAAGAGCTGGGCGACATGCTGTTGCAGGTGGTGCTGCAAAGCCAGATCGCCGCCGACGCCGGGGAATTCAACATCGACGACGTGGCGCGCGACGTCAACGACAAGATCGTCCGGCGCCATCCGCACGTGTTCGGCGCCGACGCATCCTTTGCCGCAGCGGGGCTTTCGCCCAAGCAGGTCGCCGAACTGACCGCCGAACTGGAATCGAAGGAAGAGCGCAGCGCCGAGGAAGTGCTCGACCTGTGGGATGTCATCAAGCTGCACGAGCGCAAGACGAAGAACACGCGCCGCGCCGAAAAGCGCGCTGCGGCAGGCTTGGACGCAGGCGCCCCCAAAGGCGTCCTGGAGGACGTCTCCCGCGCCCAACCGGCGCTCATGCGTGCACAGGAAGTATCGCGCAAGACCGTGGCTTGCGGGTTCGAATGGGAAACGGTCGAAGACGTATGGGCGAAGGTCGACGAGGAAATCGCCGAATTCAAGGAAGCGGTGCGCGAACATGGCGGACGGAGCACTCAAGCGCAACTGGAGATGGGCGACGTACTGTTCGCGTTGGTCAACGTCGCACGCAAGGAGCACATCGACGCCGAAACCGCACTGCGCCTAACCTGCGACAAGTTCTGCCGCCGCTGGGAGCGCATGGAAGAGGCGGCCTTTGCGCAAGGCCGCAGCATCGAACAGTGCTCGACCGATGAGCTCGAAGAACTCTGGCAACAGGCGAAATCCGACGTAGGCTAGGTCCGCACTCGGGGACGCGGAATGCGGCTAGTAATGGGTGCGGTGGTCTTGGTAGTTGGCTAGGTATCCGGCGAATTCGGGGCTGGTGTCGGAGTTGCCCGAACGCCAGGCCTTGTGGTCGATGATGGTCGAGGGGAACCCGAAGTACGAATCGATGTAGGCGATGACCGCGTCCACGGCGGCCAGCTGCTCTTCTGGATAGTAGCCGCTTCCGCTCGTGTGAACCATTTCGATGCCCACCGAGTACGAGTTCATGCCGTAGTCGGCCGCCCAATCGCCGATGGGCACGGTGCCCACCTTGTCGTCGCGCGATTCGTCTTCCACGCCGTAGGCGGCGTTGTGCCCGGTGTCGCCGAACCCGGCGTGATGCGTGATCCGGTCGAGCGGGACGCACTGCACCACGCTGCCGTCCTTGTTCACCACGAAGTGCGCCGCGACGCCGGCGCCGTTGCCGTCCCAATAGTTGATCACGCTGTACGCGTCGCCTTCGCCTTCGGTGTCGTGGAGCACGATGTACTTCTGGTATTCGGCGCCCTTGTACCCATGGTCGAAGCTCGCGCGGAAATCGCTGGCCAGGTTCAACGAGGCGCTGGCGGCCTGGGCCCTTTCCTGTTCCTGCTGGACAGCCGCCTCTTCCTCGGCGGCTATGCGGGCGGCCTCTTCCTCGGCGGCTATGCGGGCGGCTTCCTCCTCGGCCGCTTTCTGCTCGGCTTCCGCCTGGATGCGGGCTGCTTCCGCCTCGGCCTCGGCCTTCGCTTTGGCCTCGGCTTCGGCTTTCGCCGCCGCTTCTGCCTCGGCTTTCGCCTTCGCTTCGGCTTCGGCCTTAGCTTTCGCTTCTTCCTCGGCTTTCTTCTTGGCTTCGTCCTCTGCCTTTGCCTTGGCTTCCGCTTCGGCCTTGGCCTTCTTCTGAGCAGCTTCGGTAGCGGCTTTTTCCTGCGCAAGAGACACAGACGCCGAAGTTTCCTGGGGCATGCTAGATGCCGACACCGGCACCGAAGAAGCGCCCGATGCGCCCGTTGCGTTGAATTGGGATAGGCCGAGGCCGCCCAAGAAAGACACCAAAATGACAGCGATGGCGATAACCGCAGTGCGGGCTCCTGATTGCGAATTCATCGTTTCTGCTCCTTTTTCGCAAGATTCGTCGAGCGCGCATATTTTACAACGAACGCGCACGAGCAACCATCGCATGCAAGCGAACTCCACTTGCCGTCCGTGCGGCGGGTTGCGACACGCGCAGGCAAACAGCGTCGTCTAGGCGCTGCCAGACGAACGCTGCGAGCAGGCCGAAGGGGCCCCTACCCCGCGTAGGCGAGCTTCATCTCCAAGATGCGCGTCACCGACTCGTCGATGCGCTGTTCGCTGATGCGGCCGCTTTCAACCGCCTGAAGCACCCCAAGGTAGGCCGCTTGGAAATCGATCGGCATGAGTGCGATGTCGGCGCCGGCCTCGATCGCGCGCACGGACGCTTCGGCGTCGCCAAAAGCCTGCTGCGCGGCATCCATCGCGAGCGAATCGGTGACCACCACGCCTTGGAAGCCCAGCTGGCCGCGGAGCACGTCGGTTATCAGCGTCGGCGAAAAGGTGGCGGGAATCGCGTCTCCCGTGATGTTGGGACAGGAGATGTGCCCCACCATGATCATGGGCACGCCAGCGTCGATAGCGGCCTGGAAGGGACGTAGGTCGCTTTCGGACAGCTCGTCGAGCGTCTTGCCGGTCTCTATGGATTGCTCGTGGGAATCGCCCGCGGCCGATCCGATGCCGGGATAATGCTTGGCGCACGACATGGTGCGGGCGCTGCCGAACCCTTCGACCTGCGCGGCGACCATGGGAGACACGGCGTCTGCGGACGACCCGAACGAACGCTCGTACATGGTGCCGCCAGGTGGGTCGTCGATGTCGGCGACGGGAGCGAAATCGACGTTGAAGCCGTACTGGCGCAAGTAGGTCCCGATGGCATGCGCCGCATCGCGGGCCGCCTGCACGTCGCCGGCGTCGCCGATGACGCGCATGTCGCCCAGATCCGATTCGGGGAACGCGGGGTTGGCCCCGATGCGCGAAACCGTGCCGCCTTCCTCGTCGACGCACAGCAGCATGTCCACGCCCACCAGTTCGCGGGACGCCGCCTGCAGGTCCTTCGCGAGCGTAGCCGCCTGGTCGGGATCGACCAGGCTGGACTCCAACATGCAAACCCCGCCGACCGGCGTCGCGGCCAGATTGGACCGCACGTCGTCGTCGACGTAGGTAAGCGTCGAAGCGTCCGAGCACAGGGATTCGCCTGACACGATGAACATCTGGGCGATTTTCTGCTCCAGTGTGAGGGACGAAAGCAGTTTCGCCGCTTCGGTTGCGCCCGCATGCGCACTGGCAGAAGAACCCTCGCCGGAAGGTGCCAGAGCAGACGAAGCGGACGTGCCCGCGGCAGATGCGTCCGCATCCGCGCCGTACGCGCCGTCCGCGCTGCTCGGGGCAGCGCCTTGGGTTTCCGACGATGCTTCCATGCGGTCCTGGACTACGGCCTCCGCGGTCGCTGAAGCAGCCTGGCTAGACGATGCGCCGCCGCTCGGAGCGCCAGCCGGGGCGCTGCAAGCGCACATCGCCAACAGCAAACAGGCTGCCGCCGCCCAAATGGCGCGCTTCAGCAAGCGGCCCTTCTTCCCGGCGCGGGCCACGCTATTCCTCCATCAAAGCGGAAACGGTGCCAAAGCGCGCATCGGCCGATTCGACGATGCCGGCGCTGCCGAACACGCACACCGCATCGCTTTGCGCGAGTTCGTCAAGCTTGCCCGAAAGCGCACGGATGCTGTCGGGGGTCGCAGAAAGCAGCGTTTCGCGAATATGGTCGCGCCACCCTTCGGGCCGCCGCTTGAAGTACTCCTCGTCCTGACGTCGCGCTATCATGCGCGGCTTCACCGGAGCGTCGTGCGATGCCACCGCGCTTACGATGTAGCCTTCCATTTCGTCGTCGGCGGGATCGAACGCGGCAAGCCAGGTTCCCGCTTCGTCGAAACGCGCCAACGTGGCATCCAGCTGCGGATCGCGGTAGGAATAGAAACGCACGCCGCCCGACTGCTCGCTGCGGAAACCGCATCCGTATGCGCCGCCTTTCACGCGCACTTCGTTCCAAAGGTAGTCGTAGCCCATAACGCGACCCAGCAAAAGCCAGGACCCGTCGTAGTCGATGCGTCCCAGATCGGCGCTTTTAGCGACATAGCACACATCGGTGGGCATGGTGAACGCCTCGCGCTTGACCTGGGGGTCCGGAATCTTCAAGGAACGCTCCCGCGAACCGCAATCCGCCAGACCGAAATCGCCCGCATGGGCCCAGAACTCTTTCAGCTCTTCGCCGCTTCCCGTGAAACTGGCCGTAAGCGCATCCTTGGTGAATATGCGGTCGCGCAGCGTTTCGAGCCGCGTGCGCAATTCGTCGAACCGCTCGTCGAAGTGGGCAATCAAATCCTTCAGGAAACGGTAGAAATCGACGCCGGCGAGCGCTTCGGAAATCACGGCGGATTTGAAGCAGTACGAATTGGCGCGCGACATGGCCCGCGTGTGGCCTTCGCCGAGGAAGGAATCCTCGAGCGCGATGCGCCTCTGCACGAGGATGTCGCGGATGCGGGACGCGTCGTCGAAACGCGTGGTCGCCCAGACGCTGCGCGGAATGTCCGCCAGGTTCTCCAGCTCTTCGGAAATGGCCGATGCGCTCGCGATCATGCGCAGCGAAACCTCGTTGGGATCGTCGTGCAACGTCGTCGTGCCGGTGAAAAAGCGCATCATGCCCAAGTGCGAGCGCGTATGCACGTCCAGTTCCGCGGCCGTAAGGTCTTCGGTGTCCAGATTTCCCAACAGCATCGCGAGCAGCGTGACGTAGGGCACGTCCTCCCACTGGATGTGATTGGCGTCGAAATAGAGCCGCAGGTAGCAGATGCGGCGCGTGGCCAGGTCGTGATGCAGGCACGGCACGGGCGTGTCGTCGCGCAGCACTGCGGGGGTCTCGTGCTTGGCCGGACCGATGTCGGAGACGTGCAGCTGGGGCAGTTTCGCAAGGTCTTCGGGAGCGTCGGGGGCTTTCTGGCGCGCACGGAGCACTTCCACTTCCTGCTCGATTGCGGCGATGTCGTCTTCTTCCAAGCTGGCCAGCTTTTCGGAAAGCTCGAGCGCTTCTTCGCCGTCCCCGTCCGATGCGACAGGCTTCACCTCGACCAGGGCGACATGGTCGTTTTCCAGCACGAGCGACGAGAGCACGTCTTCGAAGTAGCGGCCTTCCAGACCGGCGCGCATATGGGAAATCGGCTCCTCGTAACGCAGGTAGAGCGTCGCGTCGTCGTTGTAGAGCCAACCGCTCAAGGCGTTCACGGCGAGCACGACGCCGTCGGCCATGCCGCGGTCGCGTTCGCGCAGCGCAAACGACATCTGGGCGAGCGACGCTTCGAGAACGTCGCGCGGGATGCCGCCCTCGACCAGCTTGCGCACCTGCTCCTCGATCAGGTCGGCGAAACGTTGGGCGACGTCGGGCTTGGCGCCTTTCAACATGAAGAAAGCCACCGGGGCGGCCTGGGAGTCCAGCAGGTAGGCCGTGCAGTCACCGCCGAGCTGCGCGTCGAGCACCGCGCGCTTCAGGGGCGCTTCGTTGCCGCCCATAAGCGCATCCATGAGTATGTCAGTGGCGAGCACCCGCTCGAAATCGCTCGAACCCCCGACGACGTAACCGATTCCCACGCAAGCGTTTTCGGGCGCCGTTTCCATTTCGACCACGTTCCCGAAACTGCGCCGCGGACGTATCTCGCCTACCGGATTCGGAGCGCCGGGGGCAGGCGGCTGCTCGCGGTCCAGATATTCGTCCGAAAGGAAGCCGAGGACACGGCGGATGTCCAGATCGCCGTAGAGCACGATGTAGGCGTTGTCCAGACGGTAGTGGCGAGCATGCGCGTCGCAGTAGTCTTCGTAGGTTAACTTCGGGATGGCGCGAGGACGTCCTCCGCTTTCGTAGGCGTAGCACGTGTCGGGGAACAGCTCGCGGTTCATGGCGTGGTACAGCACGTTTTCCGGATCGGAGAGCGCACCTTTCATCTCGTTGAACACGACGCCGTTGTAGACAAGGCGCGCCTCGCCGTCCTGACCGCGTTCCACTTCGTAGTGCCAGCCTTCCTGCTGGAAGATTTCGCGCTCGCGGTAGAGGGCGGGATGCAGCACCGCGTCCAGGTACACGTCCATCAGGTTCAGCAAATCCTGTTCGTTGGTGCTGGCCACCGGATAAGCCGTCTTGTCGGGAAAGGTCATGGCGTTCAGGAACGTCTGCATGCTCGTACGCAACAGGTTCACGAACGGCTCTTTCACAGGGAACTTGTCGCTGCCGCACAGCACCGAATGCTCAAGGATGTGGAACACCCCCGTGTCGTCTGCCGGCGGCGTTTTGAACGTGATCGAAAACGCCTTGTTTTCGTCGTCGTTTTGCAGATAGAGCAGCTTTGCGCCGCTCTTTTCGTGGGTCATGACGATGGCCACTCCGTCGATTTCGGCAAGCTCTTCGGTGCTCTTCACCGTGAACCCACACAGCGTATCCCCTGCTTGCAGCATGTGTATCCTCGTTTCTTCGCAGTCGTGTCGCGTGGCCGAAACGCATCTTGCCGTACCTGTTTGGCATGCCGTCGAACCGGCGGCTGGCAGCGCGCACGCCCCATATTTCGTTCGTCAGGTATTATAGTGCTATGAACGAATCGGCCGAAACAAGTTTCGTGGGCGTTTTCGACAGCGGTGCCGGAGGCGTGAGCGTGCTGTGCGAATTGGTACGCGAGCTTCCCTGCGAGCGCTTCGTCTACTTCGGGGACTCCGCGCACGCCCCCTACGGCGACCAAGGCGCCCAGCGCATCCGCGAGCTTTCCGCCGAACACGTGTCCCGCATGATCGACAACGGCGCCAAGGCCATCGTCATCGCATGCAACACGGCCACATCCGCCGCCGCCGACTACCTGCGCGAAACGTACCCCTTCACGCCCATCGTGGGCATCGAACCCGCCTTGAAACCAGCTGCGCTGGCCGGAGGCAGGATCTTGGTGCTGGCCACCGAAGCGACCGTCCACCTGGACAAGTACCACACTCTCGCGGACAAGTACGGAGCGCAGGGCAATGTAAGCACGCTTCCCTGTTCCGGGCTTGTCGAGCTTGTGGAAGCTGGCGACCTGGACGATGCACGCATCATGGATTACCTGCAAGACAAGCTGCGGCCCTTCGTGGGCGCAGTGGACAGCGTCGTGCTCGGTTGCACTCACTACCCCTTCCTGAAAACGCACATCGCCGAGGTGCTTGGCGACGTGCGTTTCTTCGATGGGGCGCAGGGCACGGCGCGCAACCTGCGCAGGCGCCTGGACGACGCAGGACTGCTCGCCCCCGAAACGCAGGCAGGTACCGTCGAGTTCTCCAGCAGCGTGGCAGGGCAGGCAGAGCTCTACCAGCGGCTTTTCGACCAGCTGCGCAGCTGAAACCTGCAACGTTTTTCCATCCGATTACAGCTGCTCTTCACATCTCTGCACGCCTATGACCTGGGGTAAAGGGGAATTGGTAGAGATAGTGTCGTGCCGGCATGGGGACTTGGCATCAACTTGGTGAACGTTTGGGACCGCACGGTGTTTCCCACGTACCATTAATGCAAGAACGGCACCTTGCCAGAAAGGGTTAGCTCCGTGAAGTTGCTGAAAGGATTAGTAGTTCTGCTTGCGATCGCAACGGTTGTGGCCGTTGGGCTTTCCATCGCATTCCCCAATTTGCTTGCCAGCCGAACCGTGCAGGGAATCATCTCTTCTCCTGCGGAAAGCCTGCAGAAGCTGGCTGACAAAGGAACGAGCGCAGCGAAGGAGGCGCTCGGCGAAGCGGCTGGGAAGGCCCAATCCGAGGCCCTGAACAAACTGGTAGACCAGTCCGGCCTGAAAGAAGCCGCCGTGCAAGAGCTTCATGCACATGCGGGAGACATCGCCGCCGCCACCGGCATGGACGAAAGCATGATCGACTACGCCATCGATTCCATGAACATCCCCAGCTGGCAGGCCACGACACTGCCCGACAACGTAACCGAACAGAACAGCGTGCCGTTTTCGTACGGAGGGACCGATGCGACCATCACCACCTACGATGACACCGGCTACATGACGGTGGAGGCGTACGGACAGTCGGTCACGTTCGCCGTGCCCGAAGCAGCGCAGAGTTACGTCCCCTACCTGGGATACATCGGATAGGAACCGAAGCCGGTCGTCGGTCGCAAGGGGCCTGGTTCGCACATGCGGTAGAGCGAGGCGGCCGCGCCCTACGAGGTCCGCTTGCCCTTCACGTTCACCGTGCCGATATTGGTCGTGCACACGGCATCGAGCTCGTCGCCTTTCACGCCGCCCTTCACCGTGTACGTGATGCGCTTCAGCAAAATACGCAGCTTGCCCGACACTTCGAACGTGTCGTTCGGGCCTGCCGTGCCTTCGGCCTTGACCGTGCCGATGACAGGCGCCTTCAAGGTGAGCCGAACGCGCGAGCCGCGGGAAGCGATGACCGCCGTTCCTGTTTCCTTGCGGTTTCCCAAATCCACGGAAATGGTGTATGTTCCATCGATTGCCATAGCTAGAAGTATACATCTGTTCACTTCGTGCGGCACCGGCGATGCAAAAGCGTGTGATGCGAGGGGGCGGCGATGCGAAAGCGTGCACGGTACACGTTGCACGGCACCCGAGCGCAACCCACGGCATTCGGGCGCAAGGCTAAAGCGCAATCCACAGCACCCAGGACCGAACGCCGAGGCTCAATCTGCAGCACTCGGACGCGCGTGGCGAAAGGTCTCCCACAGCACTTGGACCTACGCCGCATCTTCAATTGATGGCTGGTAGGTGCCATTTGTGTAAATCTTGCTTGTTCGCTGCATAATCCCTGCTAAAAGCTTGTTCTTTTGCCGATGCGTCAGGTACCATGTTTTCAGCACGTTAATTCCGTGTACACGAGAGACTACGTAACCAAGCGAAAAGGCGACACCCTGTTTAGAGAATTTCTAAAACGGCTCTCCCCTGCCCGCTACGACGAATACTACGAGGCGGTCGGCGCACGCAACCGTGTGAACATGGCGGTCTTCGTCGTCATGTGCATGATTGTCGCCGTGACCAACCTGATTTCGCAGATCGTGATCATGCGCACGCAGGGCTTCATGGGCAACGTGTTGCTGATCGCGCTCTATGCGGTGCTTGCGGTAGTCGTGTTCGTCGTTTACCGGCGCCAGCAACACGTGAGCACGCTTGGCGTCTACCTGATACAGGCACCGGTGATGCTTGTGGGCATCTTGATGGGCACCGTGCTCGACCCGAATCAGCCAGCTGTCACGTTCTTGCTGCTCATCGTGACGTTACCCCTGTTCATCCTCGATAAACCCTGGCGTGTTATCGCCTACGAAACCGGCGCGGTGGCGCTGTTCATACTCCTCTGCTTCGCCGTGAAGGACTACGAAATCGTCAAGTCCGACCTGATCCACATCGTTGGGTTCTACATCTCTACCGTGGTAATCACGCTGTTCTTGCTGGCCGACCGTTTCGACGCGATCGAAGGATACGCCCTGCTGCAAGGCGAAAGCGAGCACGACGAACTGACGGGGCTGAAGAACCGCCGGGCTCTAAACGCCGAGCGCGACCTGTTCCTGCGCATGCCGGTGTGCGTGGCCATGGCTGACATCGACCTGTTCAAGAACTACAACGACAACTTCGGCCACACCGTCGGAGACAAAGTGATCGCGTATTTTGCCACAACGCTCGTGGACGAATTCGGGCACGACCACTGCTACCGGTACGGAGGCGACGAAGTGCTCGTGGTCGTACCCGATTGCGAACCCGACATGTTCGAAGCAGGATTGAAGAGATGCCAGCAGGTGCTGGACAGCTACACCATCAACGGGCAGCCCTGGCCGCTGTCGTTCAGCTGCGGGTTCGCCCATGGGCAAGCGCGCAACTCCGCTGAGCTTACGCGCATGTCCGAACTTGCCGACGAGCTGCTCTACGAGGCGAAGCATGCCGGTCGCCACACCATCATCGGCAGCGAATTCGCCTCGAGCGCCCCCAACAGCAGCCCGCTTTCCTAAGGCACGCAACGCCTCGTCGAGTTTTCCACCCCCCGAAGCGCCCGGATTCATGCGCTGAAAACGGGAACGCGGCACCCATTAGTGGCAAAACTTTTGCGAGGGGACGCTGTTTCCCCAGGTCGCAATTTTCCGCGATAAAATGATCATGATGTTTTGCCACTAATCGCAATCATGGGCCGCCTGAGGCCTCCATGTGCCAGCCCCCGCCACG
>CAMORQ010000039.1 GCA_946623915.1 uncultured Coriobacteriaceae bacterium
TCGCTGACCCTTCGACCACCTGCGGGTCCCCGCGAACGGCGGAACGGGCCGCCGCTGCAAAGCCGCAGGGCGGCCGCTGCAAAATGGTTATTCGCCTACAGTTTCGAAGGCCTCCGGATCGGGGGCCTTTTCTGCAACGCGGACGATGACTTCTTGTCCCGCCGAGCTGACGCGCGAGTTCTTTGGAACCGAACTGGTCACGAAAATGGAACCGGCAATAACGCTTCCTTCTCCCACCACGGTTTCTCCGCCAAGCACACTCGCATTCGAATAGATGGTCACGTTATCTTCGATGGTTGGATGCCTCTTCACGCCGCGCAAGCCCTGGCCGGCACGGGTAGACAGCGCACCAAGAGTAACGCCCTGGTAAACCTTGACGTGCTTGCCGATAACGCAAGTCTCGCCGATAACCACGCCCGTGGCATGGTCTATGAAGAAGTACTCGTCGATCACGGCACCTGCGTTGATATCCACGCCTGAATGCACGTGGGCGTATTCGCTCATGATGCGCGGAATCAGAGGGACATCCAGCACATAGAGTTCGTGGGCAAGTCGATAGACGAAAATCGCGAAGAATCCTGGGTACGAAAAGATGATCTCTTCCTTGCTCTGAGCAGCTGGATCGCCGTCGAAGGCCGCCTGCACGTCGGTGAGCAGCGTGCGTTGAACGCCCGGCAGCTTCTCGAGAAAGGTGTCGACGATTAGCTCCGTGCGTTCGGTCAGCTCGGCCGGATCCATGACCTGGTCGCGGAACAGGAGCGATTCGCGAACCTGTCGGCGCAAGGTGTCTTCGATACGCGTGAGGAGCTGCCCGATAAAGTAATCGGGCTTGCCCGCTGCAACCAGGCCTTCGCTGAAGTACCGGGGGAACAGCAACGCGCGCAAATCCTTTATCAACCCGATTATCTGTCCCCTACTGGGGAAATGCCTGTCTACGCAGTTGAAGCACAGTTCGCGCGCCTGATAGTTTTCAGCGATGCCCGAAACGATGGCATCCATTCTCGATATATCCATGTTTGCCTCTCCCGCTCCTAATAATGCATACCAAGCAGAGCATCGGTCAAAAGCCGAAATCGCTTGTCCTGCCGTGCGACCTTGCGCAACGCCACCCAAGCGCATCGCCATACAGCTCCGCCCTCGTCGCCATAATAGTAACATTCATACGCATCCTCGAACCGTTGAGGGGCAAAGACAAACCCTGCTCGCAGGGTTACTCAAAAGAAAATGTATAATATAGTGTGCTAATCAGACCACTAGGGGGAATGTATGGGAAGGCCAGGAGCTCCTCGCCGGCACACCAAAGAGGAAATACTTGATATCGCCGAGAGCATAATTTACGAGAGCGGACCTGCGGGTTTTTCGGTTCGCTCGCTCGCCAAGCGCGTGGGACTGTCTCCCATGGGCCTCTACACGTATTTCCCCTCCCGTGAAAGCATCCTCGAAGCCGTGCTTGACCGATTCGCGAAGTCGCTTGACATCGCACCGATTGCAGGCGAACGCTGGGACGACACCATCAGGCGCATCACGGGAATCCTGCTGCAGATTCTGCACGAGCATCCGCAGACCATGCGCATCAACTACGACCTGCGCGACTCGTGGGCGCGCACCCAATACCGCTCCGTCTACATCATCCATAAAGACCAGGGCATGCCTGACGACGCCTACGTTCAGCTCTATTGCGGATTCAGCTCGCTCATCGCCGGATTCGTCAACGGGTGCATGCAGTCGACAGATCTCTTGGCGAAAGCCGCCGAAAGCGGCCGTGAACTCGATCCATGGGAGCGCATGATCGTAGAGCCTTTCACGGACGAAGCTTTCGCCAGGGCAGTCGAATACATCATAGATGCGATTCGCAAGATATTCGAAGACGATCCTTGCACATGGACAACACCCACCGACCCCAGCCAATGGAGCTGGACCCCACCCTCCGACAACGCGCTACAATAGCTTTAACGCCGCAAAACGCTCAGGAGGTGCCCATGCGCGACGAACACAACGCCGATGGGCACGAAAAGAGCTATCTATGCATCGACCTGAAGTCGTTTTACGCCTCTGTCGAATGCATCGATCGGGGCCTCGATCCCATGACAACCGATTTGGTGGTCGCCGATCCCGAACGAAGCGAGAAAACCATCTGCCTAGCCGTATCCCCCAGCCTGAAGGCGAAAGGCGTGCGCAGCCGTTGCCGCGTGTTCGAAATCCCCGCGCACCTTGACTACATCATGGCGACGCCGCGCATGAAACGCTACGTCGAATACTCCGCGGACATCTACGGCATCTACCTCAAATACGTGGCGAAAGAAGACATCCACGTCTATTCGATCGACGAGGTGTTCATGGATGTTACCCGCTACCTTCCGCTGTACCGATGCACGGCGCGCGAGCTGGGCGAGCGCATCCGCACCGACGTGCTGAAGACGGTGGGCATCCCCGCAACATGCGGCGTGGGGACGAATCTGTTCCTGGCAAAAGTGGCCCTCGACGTGAGCGCGAAACACTCCGACGATTTCTTTGGAATTCTCGACGAAGAAACATTCAAGAACACGATGTGGAACCACAGGCCGATAACCGATTTCTGGCGCATCGGGCGCCGCACAGCGGCCCGTCTGGAAACGTACGGCATAGAAACCCTCGGGCAGCTTGCGCTTTATCCATATCCGGAAAAGCTCTACGAGGAATTCGGCATCGATGCGGAAATCCTGATAGACCACGCTTGGGGAATCGAACCGGTGGAAATGCATCACATCAAAGAATATCGCTCGCAGAACCATTCGGTGGCCACGGCACAGGTCCTGCCCCGCGGCTACACGTTCGAAGAAGGACGTACCGTCGTCCGCGAAATGGCCGATGCTGTGCACCTCGACCTGCTGGAGAAGAACCTTGTCTGCGAAAGCGTGACGCTGACCGTCGGATACGAGCGCGACGAATACGGACATGTTGCCCCGCACGCCCACGGAACCGCGCACTGCGGCGCATTGACCAATTCGCTGCAGGCCATCACGGAAGCGACGCTGGAGATATACGATCGCACTGTCGAGGAGGATTTGAACGTGCGCCGTATGGCGGTTTCCGCCAACAACGTGGTCGGAGCGGGCAGCGGGCAAATGAGCCTGTTCGACACGGTGGGCACGATGTCGGAAGCCGAACGCAAAGCGGAAGCCGCACGTGAAGCTGCCGTGCTCGATGTGAAGCAGCGCTTCGGGAAAAACGCGTTGGTACGCGGCACCGACCTTTTACCCCACGCTACGCAAATGGAAAGGAATTCCCAGATAGGAGGACATAAAAGTGGACAGTGATGTCACGCTTTACACGCATGGCGGAAACTGGCCACCACCTCCGCCAACCGGCCGCATGCCACTTGAGCAGCGTGCGAAAATATTCATCCCATTCGACCCGCTGAAAGGGTTCCAGGACGCGCTAAGGGAAAAGGAGCGCGAACTGGAGGAGGCGCATCCCGACATGAAACCACTCGTATAGCGAATCGCGGACGCTAACCAATGCCGGCGATGCGGGGCCACGTTTCTGCAATGTTGCCCGGAACCGACACACCAGCTTGCAAGCCAGGTGCATCGATGGAGGCGGCGTCGTAGTTCATGCGCACGAGCGTGCATCCGTCGGATTGGGCCAAACGCTCGAAGGGGAACCGAATGACGTCGGGCACGCTGAAGCCCACGCCCATTTCTAGCAGGACCAAACCGCCCGAAGCGCGGGCCTTATCGAGCCACTCGCTATAACGCTGCTCGGAAGCGCACCAGGTCCCCCCACGCAAGAACCTCTCGTCGGTGCACAGCCACGGAATCATAACGGCGCCGCAGCGCGGGCACGTCGGCACAAGCGAAGAGTCCGACACGCGCACACGCTCGCCGGCGCGCGTGTTCAGGCGAATTGCATCGACGGCTTCCTTGGTCGGATACAGTTCGTCGTGGCAGGAACGACCGCATTGCATGAACCCATAGTCCCCCTGAGCCGCAAAGATCCGACCTGGTGCGAACCCCGCTTTGGGGAACTGCCCGTCGACGTTGGTAGTGATTATGAAGCAATCGCGGTTGTGCAGGTACGAGAACAGCTGGTCGTAGAGCTCGAGCGAGGGCGGGTTGTACCGGTTGAACCAAATGCGTTCGGCCCAGTACGCCCACGCAGCTTCGTCGTCGGGAAACGGGTAGAACCCCGAACTGTAGAGATCGGACATGCCGTAGTAATCGATGAAGTTCTTGAAATGCGCCTCGAAACGCTCCCCGAAGTAGGTAAGGCCCGCTGCTGACGAAAGACCCGAACCCGCTCCAAGCAGGATATGCTGCGCACCTTCAAGTGCGTCGCGTGCGGCAGCAATCGCGTCCGCGATGCAATCGGCGTCTTGCAGTGTTTCTCCGTTATCGAACATGGGCCTACCTTTGCAACAGCACCCAGCGCACAAAACGCTTCCAGATGGGCTCTTTGATGGTTTCAGCACGCACGGGCTTCAGCTTGTACGCGGGATGGTTCTTCAAGAACACGGCACGACACGCAAGCGTGATAGCCAATCCAGCGGCAAAGGGCAGCAAAAACGTTGCCATAAGTTCGACGGCTTCGGGTCTGGCGCTATCAAGCGCGGCGTAGACGGTCGCCAAAAGGAAGAACAAAGTCGCCACGCCGAACACAATGGTGAAGATCTTGATGAGCAGTTCTTTCGCCTTAATGGGCGTATAACGAATGCTGACGAACACATAGAGAGCCACCGCCGCGATGGCGATACCGAAGAATATGGGAAGCAGCCTCGTGAGCCGCGCGACCATGGGCATGCCGCACTCCTAACCTATCACGCATAAACTCTACCACTTTCGTCTTGCAAATAGGAACTTGTTATGCTCCTGTTTGCAATTTGCACAATATCGTTAAAATAAGCTAATATATCAAGATATTAATCGTAGAAGTTATCATTATTGGGTTAAACGAGAGTAAGAGGAACTTATGGCCCCAAACCTTTCATCCACCATCGACCCTGCCGTGCTCGCTGAAGCGGCGGAAAGCGTCCGCTACGAACAGCCAGGCGTCCCGTTGTACGTGAAAGAAGAAGGTGAAAGCAACTGCGTCCAACACGACCCCTTGATGCATTGGCACGATGGCGTTGAACTGATCCATGTCCTTGCGGGAGGCATGCGTTGCCTGATCAACGACTTCGAACTCGATTTACAACCTGGCGATTTCTGCTTCATCAACAGCGGCCAGATGCATGTAGCCGATAGCGGATCGCACGGCGACTACCGCGCCAACATCGTCGTGCTCGATCCGTCGCTGTTAACGCGCAACGACACGGTGTTTGCCCAATATGTCAAACCAATCATCGACAACGACGATTTTACCCATTTCCATCTCCTGGCCTCGACTGGTTCCGCGACCGAACTGTGCCGCCTTGTTGATGAAATCAGCGAGCTGGAGCGCAACCGCCCGCCCGCATACGAGCTGACGGTCATAGGGCTGCTCCATCTCGTGTTCACGCGCATCTACCTGGCCTACACCGCCGAAAACGTGGAGTTCTACCCCACCGACCACGATGCAAGCACACAGCGCCGCATGTCGCAGTACATCTACGACCACTTCTCCGAAAAGGTCACCCTCGACGACATCGCTGCCGCCGGCAACGTCAGCCGCTCGAAGTGCTCCAAAGTGTTCAAGCATTATCTGCAGAAGAGCCCCATCGACTTCCTGAACCTGTACCGGCTGGAAGTCGCCAGCCGCTTGCTGACGAACACAACCGAAAGCGTATCGCGCATCGCATCCGCCTGCGGGTTCAGCCAGCAAAGCTATTTCGACCGACAATTCGGACGGGCCTTCGGCTGCACCCCACGCGAATACCGCGAACGGCAGCAGGCCCGGGCCAGCTAGGAACGCACGATGAACTACTCTGTCGAATCAATCGACGCGTTCAGGCGTCGGATAACCGTGGAATTCGATCCCGACGAAGTGGACATCGAGTTCGAGCACACATACGCTGATTTCGCGTTCCGCTTCCCCATCGAAGGCTATGCACCCGGGCAAGCGCCTCACGATGCGATTGACGCCGCTTTCGACGCCGATGCCGTTGCCGCCGCTGTGGGAAAGGCGCTTTGCGACAAAGGATTCGGCCGCGTGTTGGGCGACGCGGATCTGGTGAAAATCGGGGAACCGACCTTCGCCCGAACGGACCTACCCATAGCTCACGAAACGTTCTCATTCGCTTTGGAAGTCGATTGCGCACCCGTCTACGAACTGTCCAGCTACGATCCTGTCAAAGTCATTCTTCCCGCAATGGGAACCAGCGCCACCATGGCGCCCGCGTTGCAGAAAATGCGCGAAAACGAAGCGCTCCACGCTCTGCAGAAACGCCTGGAGGGCGATATCCCCGAAATCATGGTGGACGCCCAAGAGCAAATCCAGCTTCAGGAAATCTACGCGAAAGCCAACGCCCAGAACATGCCGTTCCAGACTTACCTTGTCCAACAGCGCATCGACCCCGACCAGTTCCAAGAGGAGCTGGAACAACAGGCCGAAGAAATGGTGCGGCGCAACCTTGCGCTTGAAGCATGGGCGCGTCACATCGGCGTGGAAGCAACCGACAGGCAGATCCAGGCGAACTTCGAGCGCAGCGGGGTGCCGTTTCCCAAGTTGGAGGAAGCCCGTTGGCGCGAAAGCGGCCGCATTGCCGAATTACGCGCCGCGATTAGGCGGGCAGGAGCATTGCGCAACATCATGGAGACCCTCGTGGTCGAAACGGTTTAGGAGATTAATATGGCTCTTGTAGCTCTCGTCGATTACGGACTAGAAGACCTGGAGTTGTTGGAGACGGCTCTGGGTGAAGCGGGGGCCGAAGTGTTCCCGTCTAGCGACCCCGACGCCATCACGGGCGCCGACGGCATCGTGCTCGCCGGGAAGGCCGCTTTCGCCGACGCCATTTCCGCCATTCGGGAAATGGGCCTCGAGCAGCATCTGAAGGCATCCATCGTAGCCAAGAAACCCTTCCTGGGCGTAAACGTCGGAATGCACTTGCTGTTTTCGGTCGGACGCGAAATCACCCCTGGCCAACTAGGCGACCATGTCGTCGACGGCTTGGGCATGCGCCCGGGATCGTGCCCTCCCCTGCCGGACGCCGATGCGTATGGGTTCGAATTCGATCTGCCCCATACCGGCTTCGCCGCAGTTTCCAAAGATGCACGCTGCAGGACCACTCTGCTCGACGACGTCGAAGACGGAACGGAATTCTACTTCGACCACACCTTCGTTTCGCCAACGGGACCTTGGGTTCAAGCCTGGTGCAAGTATTCGACGGTGTTTCCCGCTGTCGTCGACCTCGACCGGACTTGCTTCGGCGTGCAATTCCAACCGGAGCTTTCAGGAGACGCGGGCATGGCGGTTCTTCGGCGCTTCTTGGCCATATGCGAAGCCGCCGAAGAATCTGAACTCGTATTCGCGCAAGGTCCAGGGCTTTAGTGCACACGACGGCGCCATGCTACAATGGCGCCGTCGGCCAGCTAGGAGGGAGGGCGCATGGACGCGCAAACGGCACTTGAAAGGCTTCGGCAGGGAAACGAACGGTTCTTGACCGAATGCACCAACGGAGGCGACATAGGACCGGACGTGCGCGGCGAGCTTTCACGAAACGGCCAGCGGCCCTTCGCCGTTATCGTAGCCTGCTCCGACAGCCGCGTGGTCCCCGAGCACGTATTCGATTGCGGCCTGGGAGAGCTGTTCTGCGTCCGCACCGCCGGAAACACCATAGGCGCCTCTGAACTAGCTAGTGTTGTCTACGCATGCGAGCATCTGGGATGCAGCCTAGTCGTGGTAATGGGCCACACGCAATGCGGCGCCGTTGCCGCAACCCTGGCAGGCGGCACGGATGGAGCGGTCGGCACCTTGACCGAACGCATAACCGCCGCCATCGGAGAAGAGCGAGACCCCGACGCCGCAAGCGCAATCAACGCTCAGGCGGGTGCTACAGCCTTGGCATCGCATCCCGAACTAGTTCCCTTAGCCGAAAACGGCCTGCAAATCCGAGCCGCATTGCATCACATCGACACAGGCGTCGTGGAGTTCCTCTAGCCTGTTCGCGCCATCTTCATCCAAACCAGCGCGACCAGAGCGCAGTTGCGGCGGTCGCATATGACCAGAACGCGAAACGGCCACCTAGCCCCAAACCCTTCTGGAGCGCCTTTTTCGTAAGCAATTCGGACCCGATTGGGGCGGGCATGCAGGGCGCGACCGATCGCAGACAAAGGAAGCGGCCCATTATCGGGCCGCTCCCCCAGGAAGGGTGTCGTCTGTTCGACGTATCGCCTGTTCGGCGTTCGCGCGATGCGCGGCGAGATTAGTACTCGGTGAATTCGGTCACGCCGCAGATGGGGCATACGGCGGGCTTGGGGCCCTTGTGGATGAACCCGCAGGACTCGCACAGCCAGTACGGTTCGTCGGTCGGAGTGTCGATGGTGGTGTAGGCATCCATGTACCACTTGGCATGATAGGCCTCGGCCAGCTTGGCACGGCTGAACACCTTCACAGCCTCTTCGAGGGCGGCCTTACGGTCGGCATCGGTTTCGGCTTCGGCCTCTTTGATGGCCGTAGCGATATAGGTTGGGTACATTTCGGCGGTTTCGTAGATTTCACCACGTGCGCCGGCAATCAGGTTACCGTCGGTCTCGGTCGGCGTGACGGATGGCTGATCGGGAAGCTTAGCGGCAGGATCAAGCTTTTGGGCGACCTGCTCTTCGAGATGACGGTGGATGTCTTCTGCCATCGAAGTAGCCGCGAACAGGGCTGCGATGCGGTCGAATCCCTGGGAAGCAGCCTTTTCGCTGAATGCTGCGTACTTGGTGTATGCACCGGTTTCCCCGCCCATCGCGGAGTTCAGGTTGGCCAGCGTGTCATCGGTGGTCGAAGCATCGCCATGAAGGTCGGCGCTTTCAACGTAGATGCCGAAATTGCTTGCCGCATCTTCCCAAAGAACAGCCTTGATTTCAGCCAGAGCATCGCCCGCACCGCCTGCAGCGGCGCTCGACGCAGCGGCGCTCGATGCGGACGCGCTCGACGCGCTTTCAGCGCCTGCAGCGCAACCAGCCAAGCCGGCGACTGCCGCCGCGGCACCTGCCACTGCGGCACCCTTCAACATGTCCCTACGAGTGAGTTCTGCCATAGTTCCTCCTTTTACCCAGGGGCGGCCTGTTCCTAACGGCCCGTCCGCGCCATCTGCTATGCGCGAAACAAATAGTTTTCCTACTTGCCCCTCCTTGTAGCCCTTGTTGGGCTTGTCGTGTTTTTAAGGTAATGGAACTAATGCAACGTAGCTAGTACTATTTACTCTTCAATTTGCACAATTTTGTTTTGATAGTGCATAATATCCGAGCAATTAACATTATTTATTGCAATTATGCAGAATAGTAATCTCAATAACAACTTCTCGAATAGCTCAGAAAGCATGGAGCGCAAGCACATGCGCACGAAATGGATGGTTAGCGAACGTCGGATCAACCGACGATGACCGGAAGCCAAGGAAGCGACAGGTTCGCATTCGGGTAACCCGTCGAGCCACCGTATGCGGTTATGTAGTAGTGTCCCGGAGCATACATTTCGAACGTGGTTAATCCGTCGTCGTCGGTAACAGCATCGTCCAAATCGACCATTTCGTACGTTTTCGACCTGACGGCTGCGAGTTGGGAGTCGCGCACCGTCGAAACCATGTACTTTTCGATACGGTCCTCGTGTACGTAGGGCCCCCCGATGGCGAACAGGTACCCTTCGTGCTTCACGGTGATTTTCTCCCCCACGGAAGCATGAATCGACCGCGCCCATGTGCCGTCGGGCTTCATGAAATACGTGTAGTAATCCAACCCTATGCTCGCCGGGAAGCTGAACACTTCCACAACGTCAAGGTCGTACACGGGGGTTTCGGTGCATCCAAGCCCTCGGAAGCCCACCGCATCGTAGTCGCTGTCGACATCATAGGAGTACTGCCCGTTTATTACGAAGCACGTGAACCTCCCCACTTCGCCGAGCACTTTCTGCATGATGCCGTTTTCGTCGACGTCGAGCAGGTCCCGGCACGTGTCTTTGCTGAACGCGTCACCGTACACCCGCTCGTGCACCTGTGCTATGACGTCGAGCACTGACGGAGCGGCATCGACCGGAATATTGTCTTCGTAGCCATACCAATCGGCCGAATCGGAGCGGATGTCGATGGGGTCGTACGTCATGAAGCGGAACTTGTTTTCATACTGCACGGACAATACGATACGGGCCGTTGTGACGATATTGCGCCCATCGGGTTTGCGCCGTGGTATCCGCGCGACTTCCAAGGGGCGCCCGAATGCGCTCATGACGTAGCGAGAAATGTGCTCTTCCGATAGTTCGCTCATGGCTGTTCCTTCCCATTGCGAGCCAGGCAAAAGCAACGCCTATTCAATATGTGCCGAACGGCACAAGCGGCACGCGCTAGTGGCATTCCCCCGCATCCCTGCCGACACCTTCGATAGAAGAATCGGAAGAAATGCCCATGAATCCGCTGACCGACATGACAGGCTGCATGAACGACCCGCCCGCAAGGGAAATGCCTATCTGCGAGGGGTCGATGATGTGGAACAGGTCTTTCTGCAAGCTGATTTCCAGATCGTCTTCCCCAGGCGTCCATCCCCTGCCCAAAAACATCCCTGCGCCGCGGACGCGCTCTGCTATGCGCGCCTTCATCCAACGGTGGCAGCTCATCGAAAAACCCGCACCCCACGCATCGTAGAACATACCGTCGAACACATCGTTATCGGGGTTTTTCGACAGCTGTTCATAGCCGTGTACGGTGACAGCGTAAAGCACGATCTCTTCGGCATGTTCCATGGCCTGGGCAAGAATCGGACTGGAAAGCACGCTTCCGCCTTCGATGCGAATCTCGCCTTCGCTTACACCCTCTACCGGGAAGCTAGACGCGATGCCCTTGCAAACAAACGTATCGAAGCACTTTCCCCGGGTGTCCTCGTAGACGTCGTCGAACTGGTCCATAACGTTTTCGCGGTCCATGTGCAGAACGCCGAACGCCAAATCGTCGACGTTTTCAAGCTGGTCAAGGG